>VGRW01000029.1 GCA_016875225.1 Deltaproteobacteria bacterium | reverse complement strand
GCTTCGGTTCGCGAATCAGGGGCGCCACTCGCTCCCAGTCCCGATCCGTGAGGTCCACGCACCTCCCCCTTCGAAAGGGGAGACGAGTCTCGCGTCAGCACCCGCTGCCCGAACTCGCGTTGGCTACACCGTAGCGCAACATCTATTTTGGGACCGCTTCTAGAGTTTTCATCCGCCCATCCTACTGCAGGATGGACCCGGTGCGCGCCAGCACGCCGATCCCGGGTATCCTGCCCGTCCCGATGAGCGAGTCCGTGTTCCGAAGACAAGGAGCGAGCTTCGTGCCGACCGAGGCTGCGGGAAGCCCGTGGTCGCGCGAGACGCTGCACGGCGGCGCGGTCTGCGGGCTGCTCGCGCGAGCGATCGAGACCGCGGCACCCGACGCCTCGTTCTCGCTCGTGCGACTCACCGTCGATCTGTTCCGGCCGATCCCGCGCGCGCCGCTGCGCGTCGAGGTCGTGCCGGCGCGTGCCGGGCGCCGCGTGCACTCCGTCGCGGCTGCCCTGTACGCCGGCGACGTCGAGATCACGCGCGCGTCCGCTCTCCTGGTGCGGCGCGACGAGGCGGCGGAGCCGGGCGCGGAGCTCGGTCCGCCGCCGCCGGGTCCCGAGGCCATCGCGACGACGGGCCTCGTGCCGGGGGGGATGCAGGGCTTCCCGACCGGCTTCCACACGACCGTCGAGTGCCGCTGGGTCTCGCGCGGCGGAAGCGCTCCGCCGTGCGCCTGGCTGAGGCTTCCGATCCCGCTCGTCGCTGGCGAGCCGACGACGCCGCTCCAGCACGCCGCGGCGCTCTCCGACTTCGCCAACGCGCTGGCGAGCTTCTCGCGCCGCGCCCAGGGGCTCGGCGCGGGCTACATCAATGCCGACGTCACGCTCTACCTCTCTCGCACTCCCGCCGCGGGCTGGATCGCGCTTGCGTCGGAGCAGCGCAGCGAGGGGAGCGGCGTCGGGTTCGTCGACGTGGGCCTCCACGACGAGCGTGGCCGTCTCGGTCGCATCGTCCAGGCGTGCCTGCTGCAGGCGCGCGGGATCGGCGCGCCGTCCGCGCCGGACGCGTAGTGGCGAATCTGCTCTCGATCCTGCGCCTCCTGCTCGCCACACCGCTCGCGGTCATGATCGTCGCCGGCGGGTGGAGCTTCGGCGCGATCGCGGCGACGCTCTTCTGTGTGGCGATCGCGACCGACGTCGCCGACGGCCGGCTCGCGCGGATGCGCGGCACCGAGAGCGCGCTCGGGCGGGTGCTCGACCACGGCGCGGACTTCGTGTTCGTGAACTCGGGGCTCGCGGCGGCTGCGGCCTCGGGCGCGCTCACCTGGCTGCTGCCCGCGCTCGTGGCGATCGCGTTCGCGCAGTACGTGGTCGATTCTTACTTCCTGCATCGCGCGCGCGAGCTGCGCATGAGCGCGCTCGGGCGCTGGAACGGGATCCTGTACTTCGTTCCGCTCGGCGGCGCGATCCTGCTCGAGCTCGGGCTCGGCTTCGTCGCCGGGCCGACGCGCTGGGTCGCCTGGGTGCTCGTCGCCTCGACACTCGCTTCGATCGCGGATCGCGCGCTCGCCGCGCGCCGCCCCATGAGAAAGGAGCCATCGTGAACCTGAAGCTCTTCGCCACCGTCTTCGCCACGGTCTTCGTCGCCGAACTCGGCGACAAGACCCAGCTCGCGACGCTGCTCTACGCGGCCGAGGCGGAGAATCCGAAGCTCACGGTCTTCGCAGCGTCGGCCGCGGCGCTGGTGCTGACCTCGGCGATCGGCGTGCTCGCAGGCGCGATCGTCTCGCAGTACGTGAGCGGGCGGGTGCTCTCCTACGTCGCTGGCGCGGGCTTCATCGCGATCGGCGTCTGGACGATGATCACCGCCGGAGGTGATTGATGCGCCGTCTCGGAATCGCCCTCGCCGCACTCGCACTGTCGGGCTGCTTCGCCGTCGCCACGTCCTCCGGCCACGGGCCCGCGCCCGCTCCGGGGCCCGGCAAGAGCCACGGCCACGGCCCGCCGCCCCATGCGCCCGCCCATGGCTACCGCGCGAAGACGCCCCACGGAGTCGAGGTCGTGTTCGACACGCAGGTCGGCGTCTACGTCGTGATCAACGTTCCGGGCAGCTACTGGCTCGACGACCGCTACTACCGGAAGGCGCCGAAGGGCTGGCTCTGGAGCGCGAGCTTCGAAGGACCGTGGGAGGTCTGCGTCGAGGCGAACCTGCCCGCGGGTCTTCGCGCCGGCGCAGCGAAGAACGGGAAGAAGAACGGCAAGGGCAACGGCGGTAGATAGCGCGCGCTCCGCTATCGTGGCGGCCATGATCCCGCCGATCGCGCAAGCCACGGGTCTTCTCGTGCTCTCGAACCTGTTCATGACCGTCGCGTGGTACGGGCACCTGCGGCACTTCCCGAGCCAGAGCTGGTTCGTGGCGGCGCTGGTTTCCTGGTCGATCGCGTTCTTCGAGTACATGCTCCAGGTTCCGGCAAACCGCATCGGCTACACCGTGCTCTCGCTGCCCCAGCTGAAGATCCTGCAAGAGGTCATCACGCTCGCGGTGTTCGTGCCGTTCTCGGTCCTCTACATGCACAACGCGATCAAGCTCGATTTCCTCTGGTCGGGCCTGTGCATGGTCGGCGCGGTCTACTTCGCGTTCCGTTCCTGAGGCCCGTATAATGCTGGGGACGGCCCAGCTCCTGATCACGAGGAGGAGAATCGGATGGACGTGCAGAAGCTGCTTCGCAATCCGCGGTTCCGGCTCGAGCAGGGAGGAGCGGCCGAACCAGGGCAGGTGAAGCAGTTTCGCGAAGCCGCCCCGCCGAACCTGCCGCGCACGTATCTGCGCTTCATGGAAGCCTGCAACGGAGCGCGCGGGAAGATCCCCTACGAAACCGGCTTCCTGGAGCTCTGGCCGCTCGAGCGCGCGCTCGAGCGGAACCGCGAGTACGGGCTCGCGCGCAGTCTTCCCGGCTTCTTCGCGTTCGGCAGCGACGGCGCCGACGAGCTCTTCCTCTTCGACCTGCGCAAGGACGACGGCGCGTCCGTCTGCTCGGTCTCGGCGAAGGCTGCCAACGCCGCATCGGTCGCGCCGATCACGAAGAGCTTCTCGGAGTTCCTCGAGGGAATCACGCTGATGGCGGGGGCGTGAGCGCCGCGCCCGAGCCCTCGAAGAGCTCCCGGTAGGCGCGGCGCAGGAAGATCAGCCCGATGCTCGCGTTGAAGAACACGAAGAAGTTGTGCTGCAGGAACGCGAACGTCGTGACCTCGCCCTCGTAGCCCGGGAAGAGCACGACCCAGAGCGAGATCGCGACCGTGCGCATCGGCCCGGGAACCGCCGCGCCGAAGAAGATCACCGGCAGGTAGCCAGCCATCGTGCGCAGCTCGACCGAGATCCCGAACAGGCTCGCCGCGACGGTGTAGACCACGACGGCCGCGATCATCGCCGGTGAGCGCAGCAGCATCACCGCCAGGTACTGCGCGGGCCGCGCCAGCCGGAACGCGCGCAGGATCGAGCGATCGCGAAGCGTCGAGCCCGCTCCCAGCCGCCCGGCGAAGAATGCGCACCAGAGCGCGAAGAAGAGCAGCGCCAGCGCGGCGACGACCGGGATCGCGCGGAAGATCGGCGGCAGTGCGGCGGCGGAGAGCAGCCAGCCGAGCAGCGCCCAGGCGAGCAGGTAGTAGAACTCGCAGAACATGATGAAGAGCATGCTCGAGCCGACCTCGAAGCCAGGGATGCCGTGACGCCGATTCATGTAGACCGCGATCGCGCCCTTGCCGACCTGCTCGTTCACGATCGACAGGATGTAGCTCGACGCGCGGATCGGGAGCACGTCGCGAAGCCGCACCGGCGCGTTGAACCAGGTGATCACGCGCCAGATCACCAGCGTGTCGATGCACAGGAAGAGCAGCGAGTACGGCACCATCAGCGCGAGCCACGGGCCCCAGCGCACCGAGGCCAGAACCCGCGCCATGTAGGTGGCGACGTCGAGATCCGCGCGCGTGGCCGCGCCCTGGATGCGCGTCCACAGGAAGCCGAAGCAGACGATCGTGATCAGCCAGGGCAGCGCCTTCTGCCAGCCTGCGGCGCGCCCGGTCGGGACGGCCTCGCTCACGCGGCGCTCGCGAGCGCGAGGCTCTGCGCCAGCGTCTCGTCGAGCGGCCGCAGCGCGATTCCCAGCGCTTTCGCCGCTGGAACCGGATCGAGCTTCGTGTCGGCGAGCATCACGTCGATCACCTCCGGCGAGAAGCCCGGCCCCAAGAGACGCGTGCGCAGCGCCAGGATCGCGCGCAGGAGCTCGATCGGAACCGGCAGGATGATCGGGTACGTCTTGCGCAGCCGAGCGCCTCGCTTCACGAGCTCGCGCAGCGGCAGCGACTCCGGGCCGACGGCGTCGAGCACGAGGCCGCGCGCGCAGTCGCGGGAGAGCGCGGCGTTCAAGAGCCCGTCGGAGAGGTCCCGCGCGTCGAGCGGCTGCTCCAGGTTCGCGCCCCCGCCGGGCAGGGGGACGATCTTTGCTGCGACCTCGCGGGCCAGCGCGCGATCGCCCGCGCCGTCGCAACCGAGCAAGAGCGGGCAACGCACGATCGTGTAATCGCTGCCGGACTCGCGAACCAGCGCCTCCGCTTCGCCCTTGCTGCGCCAGTAGGGATTCGTCGAGCGCGAGTCCGCGCCGATCGCAGAGACCAGCACGAGCTTGGGCACGCCCGACCCGCGCGCGGCCGAGACCGCGGCACGCGCGGTCTCGACGTTTGCCTCGGTGTAGCTCGTAGAGCGCGACTCGATCAATATCCCCGCCAGGTGGATCAGTCCCAGCGCGCCCGCGCACGCCTCGCGGAGCCCAGGCGCGTCGCGAAAGTCCACGCGAGCCGTGCGCATCCGATCGCGCGGGAGCGCCGGGAGCTCCGCTTCGGCTCGCTCGGAGCGGACGATGGCGACGACCTCCACGTCCGCGCGCGCGACCGCGCGCTGCAGCAGGACGCGTCCGAGCGCGCTGTTCGCACCCGTGACGGCGATTCGCTGCGCCATCCTAGACGAAGCGCCCGCGGCCCACGATCGGCCAGACTTCCGCGACGTCGTCCCCGCGGGCCGCGTAATAGCGGTCGTGCAGATTGATCGTGGTGTCGCCGTGGCTCGGCAGCAGGCGGATGCGGTCGCCGGGCGCGAGCGGAAGGTCCGCGCCCTCGTCGATCAGCAGATGGCCGTGCTCCTCGGAGAGCCCCACCACGCCGAGCGGCAGGTCGGCCCCGCGCGGCATTCCGAAGTCGCTGGAGAGCGACTTCACGCCCGCGTCGGTGATCACGAGCCGGCCGCGGCGCCTCAGCACCGTCGTGTGCAGCGTGAGCGCGGTCTCGAAGTCCGTGCGCACGTCGCGGTAGCGGCCGTCCATGAAGACGTAGCTGCCCGCCTGGATCTCGGTCACGAAGTCGGCGCTTCCGGTCAGCTCGAAGGTCCCCGTCCCGCCGGCGGAGACGATCTCGGGCGCGAGCCCGGCGTCGCGGAGCGCGAGCGCGTGCGCGCGAAGCGTGGCCCCCGCGGTCTCGGCCAGCTCCTTGCGCTTGCCCGCGTCGGGCACGAGCACCGCGTGGCCCTCGTAGCCCATGATCCCGCGATAGCCGGCGCGACTCTTCGCGAGCTTGCGCGCCAGCGCGACCGTCTCCTCGGGAGAGTCGGTGCCGCAGCGGTGCATGCCGATGTCGGCCTCGATCAGGACGCCGACGCGCGCCCTCGAGCCCGCGAGCGCGGCGTCGAGCGCATCGACCTGCGCCTCGCTGTCGACCGCGACGATCAGCTCGGGCAGCGTCGGCGCGAGCGCGACGAGCCGCGAGAGCTTCGCGGCTCCGACGAGCTGGTTCGCGATCAGCACCGACGTGCGCACCCCCGCGCCGGCGAGCGCCTCGGCCTCACCGAGCTTGGCGCAGGTCACGCCGATCGCGCCCGCCGCGAGCTGGCGCTCGACGACCGGGGCGCACTTCGGGGTCTTGAAGTGCGGTCGCAGCTTCGCGGGGCGCGACGCGAAGAAGCGCGCCATCGTGGAGATGTTCCGCTCCATGCGATCGAGGTCGATCACGAGTGCCGGCGTGTCGATCTCGTTCACCCGCATTTGCGCATGCTAGCATGGCCGCGTGATCGCGAAGTTGGTCTACACACTCGCGGGTCTGCTGCTCGCGGTGTCGCTGGTCGGCCTGCGGCGAGCTTCGAACGACATCGCGCGCAGCTCGCTCGAGCTTCCCGGCGGCGTTCCCGCGGTCGTCTGGGAGCCGGCGGCGCCGCTGCCGTTCGGCCAGGTGCCCGACTTCGATCCGCCCGCGCCGGTGGTCGTGCTCTGTCACGGCTTCGCCGGCAACACGGCGATGACGAGCGCGCTCGCGCGCCGGATCGCGAAGGCGGGCTACGCGGTGATCGCGATCGATTTCCGCGGCCACGGCGAGAATCGAAACCCCCTCGGACCCACCGCGGATGGCATCGGTCTGCGCCAGGACATCGACGCCGCGCTGCTCTACGCGCGCACGCAGCCGCGCTTCGATGGCCAGCGCGTGGCGCTCGCCGGCCACTCGATGGGCGCGTTCGCGGTGCTCGCGCACGCGCAGCGCGATCCGGGCATCGCCGCCGTCGTGGCGATCTCGGGCGGGCGCGACGTCGCCGGCCCGTTCGCGCCCCCGAACGCGCTCTTCATCTGGGCCGCCGCGGATCCATCCGGCATGCGCAAGCGCGGGGCCGAGCTGGGCGCGAAGCTCGCGGGCAAGGAGCAGCTGGTCGAGGACCGGACCTACGGCGAGCTCGAGCACGGCACGGGCGTGCGGATCAGCGAGGTGCCGGGAACCGATCACATCACCATCCTCTACTCCGCGGAGGCCGCGCGGAGGATCGTCGACTGGCTCGCGCTCGCGCTCGGTCCCGGTCACGGTCGGCCGGAAACTCCCGGAGCCGATCCGCGTTTCCGCTGGTCGGGCCTCGGACTGCTGGCCGCGCTGGTGTTGGTCTTCGGCGCGCCGCGCGCGCTGGCGGGCCTTGCGCCGCGCATCGGTCTGCCGCGGCTCGAGCGTCCGCCAAGCCACCTCGCGCTCGTCGCGCTCGCGCTCGCGAGCGCCGTGCTTCTGCTCGCCGGCGTCGATGCCAGCACCATGCGCGGCGCGTTCGGGTTCATTCCACTCGCGGCCGGCCGCGACCTGTTCGGCTTCTTCGGGCTCGCGGGCGCGCTTCTGCTCGCGCTCGGCGCAGCCAGCGGCGCGGTCCGCGCCGAAGGCCTCGGCGACCCTCGCACCTGGCTCGTCGGCGGTCTCCTTTTCGCGCTCGTCTACCTCGTGGTCGGAACGCTCCAAGCTCCGTTCTGGAACGTCTTTCCGGCGCCGCATCGCCTAAGCTGGTGCGCCGGGGCGACGCTCCTGCTCCTGCCCTTCTTCGGTGCGAGCGAGTGGCTTCTGCGCGGCTCGGGTCGAACGGGTCTCTGGCTGCCGGCGCTCGGCAAGACGCTGACACTTCTCGCTGTCGCCGGAGGCGCGCTCTCGGGGCTGCTGCCGTTCGTGATCCTGCTCGGCATCGTGCCGATCACGCTCTTCTTCGTCTTCTTCGAGCTCGTCGCACTTCGGCTCGCGCGCAACATGCCCAACCCGTGGCTCGTGGCGCTGTTCCAGGCCGCCTTCACGGCCTTCGCCTTCGCCAGCATCTTTCCGCGCGACGCCTGAGGCTCGGCCTAGCTCTCCAGGTCGAGCCAGCGGACGAGTGGCCGGAGCGGACCCTGGCCGTCGTGATTCCAGTCGAGCGGCGGGAGCTGCATCCGGCCGAGCGGGCAGAGCCGCGACGCTCCGGCGGCGACCGCGAGTGCCGCGAGTCGCGACAGATTCGCGCCCCAGCCGGCGTGGCCGACGCACGAGAGATGCGGCGCGAGCGGCGCGATGAAACGCGAAGCTGCGTCGGCGTCGGCGACCGGGATCACCGACACGAAGCGCAGCGTTCCCGCGGGCGGGCGAGCCTCCGAGCTCTCGAGCACGACGGTCCAGCTCGAGGCGCCCGCGGCGAGCTCGAGCCGCGTGCCGTCGCGCACCGCAGCGCGCGCGCGCAGCTCCAGCAGCTCGGCGAACTCCGAGGTCTCGAGCCTTCCGCGCGGAAGCCGGTCTTCGAGCTCCTCGAGCGCGCTCGCGAGCGCGTGCGCGACCTCGGCCGCACGCCCGCGCGGGGAATCGCAGACCAGTGCCCAGGCGGGCGAGAGACAGCCGCGTCCGTCCCAGAGTGCGACGTCGAGCGCGAGGCTGCGCGCGGCGGTCGCCGGATCGACGTCGGCGCCTATCACCGCGAGCGAGAGCTTGTGGCCGTAGCCGAGAAAAGGCCGTGCAGGCGGAACGCGCGAACGGATCGACGCGATCGTCTCGTCGCCGCCCTGGGCCACGACGGCGTCGGCCTCGTCGAGCGCCTTCGGATCCGAGCCGATGCGCACGGCGGCGGCGACTCCGGGGTCGAGCGCGCGAAGTGACTCCGCGAACAGTCGCGCCGAGACCGGATCGGCGGCCGAAGGTTTGGCGTAGACCGCCGAGCCCGCGAGCAGCGGCAGCGCGATCGCGGAGAACGCCGCGGGCGGGATCGATCCGGCGAGCCATACAGAGGTGACTCGCGGAGCGGAGAAGATTCCGGAGAGCTCGCGCGCGCGAAGTCTTTCGAGCGCGCTCGCCGTCCAGCCTTCGAGAGCGGCCTCGACGCCGAAATCGATCATCTCCGGCGAGAAGACCCCGTGCTCGCGCGCGAGCCGCGAGCGCTGTTCGGAGCCCGGCGCGCGCCAGAGCGCGAAGGCCCCGGCGAGCGCCGCGATCGTCCGCTCGGGATCGAGTGCGAGACGCGCATCGGCGAGCTCGGCGAGATCCCTCATCGCGCCGCGCCCGTCTCGGAGAGCAGCGCGTCCGCGGCGAGCGAGCAGCCGCGCGCCTCGGCGCCGCGAAGCCGCCCGTGCACCCGGAAGCCGCCCTCGACGATCGTCCCGAGATCCGATGTCATGACCGCGAGCACGGAGCCCGTGTTCGCCAGATCGTAGTGCACCAGCACGCCCGGCTCGCCGGGAGCGACGTCCCGAAGTGTCGCCGGGTCGAGCGCGCGCGTGCGCACCCACGGGGGGACGGATTTCACGTCGGTCATCCGGCCCGTGCGCAGGCTCGCCTCGTAGAACTGGCTGGCGAGCTCGCACATTCCGTACTGGTTCACGATCCGCGCGCGCGGCACGCCGAGCCGTGAAGCGATCGCGCCGTGCAGCTCCTCGCGCGTGAGCTCGCGCGAGCGGCCCTTGAACCCGCCCGTCTCCATCACGCGGGTTCCCGCCGGCAGAGCGAGCCTTGCGCCCCGCGATTCGAGGAAATCGAGCAGGTGCACGAACGCGAACGCGGTGCCCGCCAGCAGGATCGGCTCCCGCAGCCGCGCGAGCTCACTCGAAAGCGCGTCGAGATCCAGGCCGGCCGCGCCGATCCAGAAGCGGCTCTCCGGCGTGCCCAGCTCGCGCATGGCGCGTTCGAACATGTACGACAGGGAGGAGTCACCGACCCCGTCCGCGGCAGGCGCGAGGACCGCGAAGCGGATCCGTTCGACGTCGGGACAGAGATACGCGCGAAAGGTCGCGAGCAGCGAGGCGTCGTAGAGCGCGAGCGTGTCCAGGTGCAGGGCGCCGCGCGCCTCGGTCGTGCTCCCGCTGGTGCGAAACACGCGAAGCGTGGCCTCGGGTGGGAAGATCGCGAGTCGCGCCTCCTTGAACGCACCCGTCGGGACCACGGGAATGTCGCGCCAGCCGCCGACGACTCCGCTGTCCGCCCCGAATGCAGCACAGAGCCGACGGTAGGCCGGGCCTCGCTGGAACTGCAAGCGGAAAAGCGCGACGGCGAGCGAATCGAAGCGCGCCTCGTCGGCGGGCGCGTCGACGCCCTCCGCGATCCAGGTGAGAATCGCCCGCTCGAGCCCGGCGCGCGTCACGCGAGCTGCTCCGCCAGCGCCTCGGTCGCCGCCTGGAGCAGGGGCTCCGCGATCGTCAGCGGCGGCGTGAGCGCGAGCGCGCGCCCGTCCGGTCCCTCGCCGAGCGTGATCCAGCCCGACTGGAGCAGCCTCGACACCGCCCCGCGCGCGGCTCCCGGGTCGTCGAGCTCCACCGCGAGGAGCAGGCCGAGTCCCCGCACCTCGCGAACTCGTGAATGGCTCGCCAGCCGGGAACGAAGCTCGATCAGCCAGCGCGCGCCTAGTGTCTCGGCCCGCGAAAGGAGCGAGTCACGCTCGAGAACACGCAGCACCGTGAGTCCCGCCGCGCAGGCCAGAGGATTTCCCAGGTGGGTGCTGGTGTGCAGCGCCTCGCCGCGCGATGCGGGCCAGCGCTGCATCACCTCGGGTCTTCCCGCGCAGGCCGAGAGCGGAAGACCGCCGCCGAGCGCCTTTCCCAGCGCGACCACGTCCGGCACGACGCCCTCGTGCTCGCAGGCGAGCCAGCGTCCGGTGCGTCCCATTCCGGTGTAGACCTCGTCGGCGATCAACAGGGCCCCGCGCTCGTCCGCAATCTCTCGCAGCGCCGCGACGAAGCCGCGCGGCGGGAAACGCAGACCCCCGCGCCCCTGGATCGGCTCGAACAGGATCGCACCGGCGTCGATCTCGATCGCCGCCCTGCGCGCTGCGTCCGCGTCGCCGAAGGGAACGAAGCTCGTCCGGCCGGCGAGCCGGCCTCGAAACGGAGCTCGGAAGTCCTCGCGGTGGGTCGCGTCGAGCGCGCCCAGACCGAGCCCGTGGTAGGCGCCTTCGAAGGCCACGACTCCCGGCTTGCCGGTCGCGATCAGCGCGGTCTTCAGCGCGGACTCGACCGCATCGGAGCCCGAGCCGGACAGGATCACACCCCCGAGCCCGCCCGGCAGAACGCGAGTCAGCGCCTCGAGAAGCTCCAGCTTTCGGACGGCCGGGTACACGTCGCCCATCGCGTGCTGCAGCTCCCCGGCCTGAGCGGCCAACGCAGCCGCGAGCTCCGGGTGCGCATAGCCGAGCACCGCGGCTCCGAAGCCCGCGATCAGGTCGACGTAGCGATTGCCATCGGCATCGAGCACGTTTGCACCCGCGCCGCGGCTCCAGAAGATCGGCTCCGGCTGGGAGAGAAAGGTGACTTCCGGATTCTCGACGCGCGCGAGCCGTCGCGCGAGCGCGCGCGAACGAGGCCCTGGCACCGTCGTAGCGATCTCTGGCAGATCCTGTCCGGTCACTCGCGGATGCTAGCCCTACGCTGATCCACGGTACAGAGCTCGCATCGGTGGTATAAGTCGAACCGAGGAGGGAATCGACGTGGTACGAGGCGGGCTCTGGCTCCGCTCCTGCGTCTACGTCGTGCTCGTCGTTGCGCTCTCGAACCTGCTTCTGATCGAGGTCGTCGACCGCACACTGCTCGAGCCGATCCGGAAATCGATCGCCTGGCTCGCCGGACTCGTGCTCTCGCTGGTGAGCGAGAACGTGCACGTGATCGGGCAGCGCGTCATGCTCGGCTCGAGCGCGGTCGACATCGTGAACTCGTGCACCGGGATCGACGTCGGCATCTTCCTCGCGTCGGCAATGCTGGTCTTCCCCGCGCCCTGGCGCGACCGAGCCCGGGGCATCGCGGCCGGCTTCGCGATCATCTTCGCCGTGAACTTCCTGCGCGTGCTCATGCTCTGCTGGCTCAATGCCGGCTCGCCGCAGCTCTTCGAGCTGGTCCACGTCTACGTCTGGCCGGCCTTCATCACCGCGGTCTGTCTGGCGACGCTGCTCGTCTGGATCCAGCGCGTGCCGGCGCCCGATGCCTAGATTCGCGCTGCGCCTGCTCGCCCGCTTCGCCGTGATCTACGGGCTGGCGGTCTGGCTCTGCGCGAGCGTTCCCGTCTACGCTTGGATCGAAGCCGGTGCTACGCGGGTCGCGGCGGCGGCCCTGCGCGGCGGAGCAATGCAGTCGCGAGCGCTCTCCCTCGAGCCACGCGACGAATCCTACGCCTACGTCTACGACCTGCGCGTGGGCGCGGTCTCGAAGCGGATCGAGCGCCCGTACCACAAGCACGCTTTCGTCTTCGTCATGTTCCTTGCGCTCGTGCTCGCGACGCCGAGGCTTCGCGCGCGCGAGCGGCTCGTGGCCCTGCTGGCTGGTGGGGGGCTCGTCTTCCTGCTCGGCGTCGCGATGCTGATGAGCGACGTCGAGCGCTGGGAGCACGAGGTGCTCGCGGCCGCAGGGCTCGCGCTCACCCGTCCTTTTCCCGTCTCGCTCGAGCTCGTCGAGGGGCTGCACCGGACGGCGGCGGCGGGGCTCCTGCCGGTGATCCTGTGGACGTTCTTCGCGGTCTGGCGAATCGGACCGCGCGGTCGAACGCCGCCCGCCACATCGCCGCCGTGAGCACGCCCGTGTTCGTGTTCTGCCGCGACGGGTGGTAGCTCGAGACGAGCGTCGGTCGGTCCGAGAGCTGCGCGACTGCGCCGTGGGCGAAGGGATGGCGCGCGAGCGGCCGCTCGCGGAACGCGCGCAGCACGGCAACGTGCGCGATCCGGCCGAGCGCGAGCACCACGCGAAGCCCCGAAAGCGCGGCGAGCTCCCGCTCGAGCCAGGGGCGGCAGCGCTCCTGCTCCGCCGAGCTCGGCCGGTTTCCCGGCGGCACGCACTTCACCGCGTTCAGGATGTACACACCTTCGAGCCGCTCGCCGTCCCAGAGCCCGCGGCGCGAAAGCTCGCCGTAGAGCCACTCGCCCGAGGCGTCCATGAAGAACGGCCTGCCCGAGCGATTCGCGCCGTGAAGCCCGGGCGCGAGGCCGACGATCGCGAGCCATGCGCCGCGGTCGCCGAAGCCGGGAACGGGCCGATTCCAGTAGTCGGGATGACGCGTGCGCAGAACGGCCAGGAACCCGGCCAGGCGCGGGCATTCCGAGCAGGCGGGGATCTCGCGCTCCAGGCGCTCGAGCGGGCTGTCTCCGGCGCGCATCGCGCGCGCAAGCTACGCGCACGCGCCGTGGCGCTCAAGTCGCTCCTGCGCCGAGCCGATCCCGACGGAATGCGATGGATGGGTCCCGCGCTCGTCGTTCTCGCGCTGGTCTTCTCGACCGGCGGCGTCGCTCTGGTCGGAAACGCGGATCCGGGCTCCACCGGGGGAGCCGCGCAGAGCCAGTGCCCGGCGCCGGTCGTGATCCGACGCCCGGCCGCGGGGCCGGCCGTGGTTCGGACACCGGTCGACAACAAGTCGATCGTCCTCAACACCAACGGCTACAACTACCCGCTCGACGGGGAGTGGCACCCGGACCCGTCGCTTGCGCCGCAGGGAGTTCCCGCAGGCGTGCTCCCCCAGGACCTCGAGACTCCGCCCGCCGCTCCTGCGCCGAAGTAGTCGGCTAGGCCGCACGCGTCGCGCGGAGCGCGCGCAGGAGCAGCAGCTGACCGACGATCGCGGCGGCGATGCAGAGCCGAAGCGACCCGAATCCCGCGATCCGCGCTAGCCCCGCGACGCCGAGCGGTGTCAGGACCGTCCACAGCGCGAGTCGCTGCACCTCGCGTCTGCGCTGACCGCCCCGACGGCGCGCGGCGATCCCGACGCCCAGGGCCAGCGAGACGTGGACCAGCGCCGCCAGTGCCGCCGCTCTCGGATCGGGCGCTGCCACGGCCAGGCCCGCGAGCGCGAGCAGGAATCCGATCCGCCCGCCGCGCCGCGCGCCGAGCACGCGCCGGCAGGCGACCGCCTCGCCACGCGCGGTGCCGACCACCAGCCGCGGGATCTCGTGCCGCTCCACGAAGACGCGCCGCGGCGGACGCGCCGGTGGCTCGCCTCTGCCAGGCTCGATCGGCACGTCCAGTGACTTCATCTTTCGCGCCGGCATTGTAGCCCCTACGCTGGATGCCGATCCGTCTGGAACGACGCGAACGTCTCTGCGGAGGCAGGCAGTGGAACGGGTCGGCGTACTGATCGCGGGCGGCGGAATCATCGGATCGGCGATCGCCTGCGCGCTCGTCGAGCGCGGCGTGAACGACGTCTGCGTGGTCGATCTCGACCTGGCCGGAATGTACGCATCCTCGGAGCTGAACGCCGGGGGCGTGCGTGCGACCTGGTGGTGCGAGCCCAACGTCGCCTCCTGTCGCGACACGATCGCGTTCTTCGAGGCGCACGCGGACGAAGTCTCGCTGCGCCAGCGCGGCTACCTGTGGCTGTACGACGACGCCGCAAAGTTCGCACGCGCCCGCGAGCGAAGAGCCTTCCAGGAGAGGCTCGGCGTGCGCGTGGACCTGCTCGATCCGGCCGAGATCGCGCGGCGCTTTCCGCTCCTCGACCGGAACCTCGACCAGATCGCCGGCGCGACCTTCTCGCCCCGCGACGGCCTGGTCAACCCGAACGCGGTCCGGCGACTCTACCGCGAGCGCGCGTGCGCCGGTGGCGCCCGCTTCCTGAACCGGCACTACGTCGAGGGCGTCGAGGTCGGTGAGGCCGAGCCGGGCCGGCGCCGAGTCGAGCGCGTGCACGTGGTCGAGGTCCAGAAGGGCGCTCCGGCCGACGAGAGCGGGCTGCTGCGCAGGATCCTGACACAGCACCGTGTCGAGCCGGAGGCGAGCCTGGATCACCCGTCGCTTCGGCCGGAGATCTTCGTGAACGCGCTGGGTGCGTGGAGCCCGCTGCTCTCGGCCAGGCTCGGCGTCCGTGACTGGGCGGTGCCGGTGCGGCGCCAGATCGCCATGGTCGACGTGCGCGCGCGCGATCTGCCGCCAGGCGCCGACCTTCACGGCGCGGGAATGATCGTCGACGCGTCCGGACTCTACTTCCATCCCGAGGGGCCCTACACGCTGGCGGGCTTCTCGAGCCCGGCCGAGCCCTCCGGCTACGAGTTCCGCTACGACGGCGAGGCGTTCTTCGAAGCCGAGCTCTGGCCGAGGCTCGCCCACCGCGCCTCCGCGTTCGAACGCTGCCGCCACGTGCGCGGCTGGTCCGGGCTCTACTCCGTGACGCCCGACTGCAGCGGCGTGCTCGGCCAGGTGCCCGGCTTCGCGAACGCATTCGAGGCGCACAGCTTCACCGGACGCGGCGTGATGCAGTCCTGGGCCGTCGGGCGCGGCATCGCCGAGCTGATCTGCGACGGACGCTTTGGCGCTCTCGATCTCGCGCCTCTCGCCGGCGAGCGCTTCCTCGCCGGGCCCGATGCGTTCGTGAAGGAGGATCTTCACATCTGACGCTGCGGAGCTACGATCCGCGGCTCGTCGGGAGATCGGAAATGCCGAGCACGGAGTCGGGCGTCTGGGGGTTCCTGAAGACGCGCAAGAAGTTCTGGCTGCTTCCCCTGATCGTCGTGTTCCTGTTCTTCGCCATGCTCGTGATCGCGAGCCTGGGATCCGAAGGCAACTTCGTCTACACGCTGCAGTAGACGGTTACCCTTGCATTCGAAGGGCCGCGTGCTATTTGCGCCCTGTGCCGAATGATCGGCCCAGACACGAAATTGCGCTCGCGCACGATCGGCGGTCGCGAAGACGAGGAGCTCGAAATGGCAGCGAAGAAGAAGGCGGCGGCCGCGAAGAAGGGCGGCGACTCGATGATCATCTCGAAGTCGCGCGTGAAGGCCGCGGCGAAGAAGTGCAACGTCGGAAGCGAGTTCTACGGCGCTCTCGAGGCTCACGTGCGGTCGGTGATCGCGCAGGCCGAAGCCCGCGCCGGAGCGAACGGTCGCAAGACGCTGCGCCCGCAGGACGTCTGATCGCGGTCTCGGACCCGATCCAACGCGCCGGCCGGTTCGACCCGGCCGGCGTTCTCGTTTAAGCGCAGCCGCGCGAATTCCCCGGAGGAGCCGATGCGAGCCGTCGTCGTCGATCGCTGGATGGAGCCCAAGGACCTCGTGGTGCGCGAGGTTCCCGATCCGTCGCCGCGCAGGGGCGAGGTCGTGATCGAGGTCGAGGCCGCCGGCTGCAACTTCTTCGACATCCTGCTCGTGCAGGGCAAGTACCAGATGAAGCCGGCCTTTCCGTTCACGCCGGGAGCGGAGGTGGCCGGGGTCGTGCGAGAGCTCGGCGCGGACGTGCGCGGCGTCTCGATCGGGGATCGGGTCTTCGCCGGTCTGGCTCTCGGCGCCTTCGCCGAGCGAGTCGCGCTCCCCGCCGCGTCGCTGCACGCGATGCCCGACGCGATGAGTTTCCCCGAGGCCGCGGCGTTTCCCGTCGTCTATCCGACCTCCTACGCCGGGCTGGTCGATCGCGCGAACCTGCGCGCGGGCGAGACCCTGCTCGTGCACGCGGCCGCCGGTGGGGTCGGCGTCGCGGCGGTGCAGATCGGCAAGGCGCTCGGCGCGCGCGTGATCGCGACGGCGGGCGGCGCGGACAAGCTCGAGGTCGCAAGGCGAGCGGGCGCGGATCTCGCGATCGACTACTCGAGCGGCGACTGGGTCGAGGCGGTGAAGCAGGCCACGGGCGGCAAGGGCGCCGACGTGATCTACGACCCGGTCGGCGGCGAGATCTTCGAGGGGTCGCTGAAGTGCATCGCCTGGAACGGGCGCCTGCTCGTGATCGGCTTCGCCAGCGGCAAGATCCCCGAGGTGAAGGCCAACCGCATCCTGCTCAAGAACATCGCCGTCGTCGGCCTGCACTGGGGGGCGTACGCGATCCACCAGCCGGCGCGGATTGCGGAGGTCTTCGCGGGGCTCGCGAAGCTGTACGAGACCGGCCTGGTCAAGCCGATCATCTTCGGCCGTTACTCGCTCGACGAAGTGCCCAAGGCCCTCGAGGCGCTCGGCTCCCGGGGCAGCTACGGAAAAGTGATCATCGCCCCTCGAGGGTCTTGAGCTCCGCTGGAAGCCCCGCCTCCGCCGCGAAGTCGTCCCAGGCGATCGAGGCCGCGTGCAGCCAGTACCGGTCCAGCACGAGCGACGATCCGTAGAGCCGATCGCCGACGACCGGATGGCCGACCTCGGCCAGGCTCGCGCGGATCTGGTGGCGGACGCCGGTGCGCATCGCGATCTCGACCAGGCTCGTCTCCGGCCCCGTCTCGAGCGCGCGGACGTGCGACGACGCGAGCCGCCCGCCGCTCTCGACCACGCGCACGTGCGCGCCGCGGCTCTCGAGCCGCAGCTCGATCTCGCGCTCGCCGGCGAACGCCCCGTGCACCCGGGCGACGTAGCGCTTCGCGACGCGCTTCTCGGCGAAGGCCGAGCGTGCCGCGCGCCAGGCTCGCTCGTCGATCGCGAAGACGAGCACGCCCGATGTGCCCGGATCCAGCCGGTGGACCACGCCTGAGCGCAGGCCGCCTTCGCCCACGCCGACCAGCTCCGGGTGCAGCGCGACCAGCGCGTTCAGCGCGGTCTCGGTCTCGTCCGGCTCGAGCGGGTGCACCGGCCAGCCTGCGGGCTTGTCGATCGCGATCAGGCCAGAGGCCTCGCGCAGCACCCGCACGGCCATCCCCGGATTCGCGATCGGCCCGGTTTCGGGGCCGGCGAACGGCAGCACGTCGATGCGATCGCCCGCGCGCAGGATCGCTCCCTTCGCGGCGGGTCGGCCGCCGAGCAGGATGCGCTCGGACGCGAGCAGCTTTCGAACCCAGCCGCGCGAGAGCCCCAGCCTCCGCGCCACGACGGCGTCGAGGCGACTTCCGGCCTCGGCCGGGTCGACCGATATCGAGCGCTGCGGATCCATTCGAGCGATGGTCTCATCTCCGTCGGCCGCTATGCTGACCGGCCGGAGGAGATCTCGCGTGTCGCTACTCGCAGAGCTCGGCTACGCCCCGGACGAACGCGTGGTGGTCGTGCACGTGGACGACCTGGGCATGTCGAGCGCCGCGAACCTGGGCGGCGTGCGCGCGCTGGAGGGCGCGGCGACCTGCGGCAGCATCATGGTGCCGTGCCCGGCGTTCGGCGAAATGGCGCAGATCGCGCGCGAGCGGCCCGAGCTCGACCTCGGCGTCCACCTGACACTGAACTGTGAATACGACGGCCATCGCTGGGGGCCGGTCCGCAGCGACGTGCCGAGCCTGGTCGCGCCCGACGGCGGAATGTGGCGCACCGTGCGCGAGACCGTCGAGCACGCGCTGGTAGAGGAGGTCGACCGGGAGCTGCGCGCGCAGATCCACCGCGCGCTCGACGCCGGCATCGACGTCACCCACATCGACGCGCACATGGGCGCGGTCTTCGACCTGAAATTCGTCGACGTCTACTTCCGACTCGCGCACGAGTTCCGGCTGCCCGCCTTCATCCCGCGGCTCGCGCGCCGCGAGGCGCGGGTCCTGAACCTGGGCGGGCGCCTGGCCGAGTTCGAGCGGCGCATCGCCGCGGCCGAGGCGGCGGGCTTTCCGGTCTTCGACCACTTCGAGGCCGACTCGCTCTCGTTCACGCCGGGCACCGGTCTGGCCCACAACACCGCACGCATCGACCGGCTCGGGCCGGGGCTCGCGTATCTGATCACGCACTGCGCCGAGGGCGGCCCCGAGCTCGAATCGATCACGCGCGACTGGCGCCAGCGCGACGAGGAGCGCCGCATCTACAGCGACGGCTCGATGGCGCGCGAGCTCGAGCTCCGGGACATCCGGACCAGCGGAATGCGCCCCTTGCGAGAGAACCTCAGCTCGAAGCTTGGCTGACCCGCACGCCGCGCTTCTCGAGCGCGAGCAGCGCCACCGCCGGGCGCAGCACCTCGCGTGGCGTCGACAGACCTGCGGGGACGCGGCCGTCGAGGATGTGGACGCCGAGCGCGCCGACCAGCGCCGCAGCCGGGATCAGCACGTTCGGCGCGAAGAGCTCGATCGCGACGGTCGCCTTCGCGCCAGGCTCTGGATCGGAGCTCGCGATCGCCGCGAGCGCGAACCCGGGCTCGGCCTGCCGCGAGACGAGCCGGCCGAGCGAGCGCCCGAGCACGCCCCGCGGCGGTTCCAGGTAGCTGAGCGTCTCGACGCAGTGACTCTCGCAGAAGCCGTCGAGGTCGGCGCTGGACGACGGCACGACCGGGCGCATTCCGATCGGCTCCGCGAAGCGCCAGAGCTCGGGGATGCGCCGCCGCAGCGCGCCCGTCCCGGAGTCCTCGCCCAGCGCCACGCTCGCGAGCCGCGAATCGCGGCGCGCGGTCTCCGTTTCGACCCAGGCGCCGGTCGAGGCGATGCGGAGCTGGCGGATCGCCGGCAGCTGGCGGACCAGAAGCTCGGCTGCGATTCCCGGCATTCCCGGCACCGCGCCCGCCGAGAGCACGACCGGAACCTGCGCGCGCCAGGCCTGCTCGGCCACGAGCGCGCGGCTTCGCGCCTCGATCCGCAGCGGCGACACGCCGATGAACGGCACCCGCAGCTCGAGCGCGACCTGAAGCGCGACGATCTGGTCACCGCCGCAGCAGGCCACCAGCAGCCCCGCGCCCTCGACGACGCGCGCGAGCGTGCGCGCATCGAGCGCGTTGGCGTAGACGCCCCGGGCGCGCTCGCCGAAGGAGAGCGCGAGCGACTCCGCGCGCTGCAGGCTGCGCCCCGCTACGACGAGCGGCGCACGGCTCAGGCTTGCGAGCTCCTGCACGCAGAGCCGTCCGAGCTGGCCGTAGCCTCCGAGTATCACTACGGAGTTCAGGCGGCTGGACCTCCGACGAGCTCCTCCGTCGTCGGATAGCCCGCGTCCTCTCGAATCACCAGGCGTCGCCGGCCGTCGCGCTCGACCATGGCCGGCAGGATCGGAACGATCGGTCGCCGGCGCGACGCCTCGAGCGCCGCCTCGGCCGTCGCGAATCCCGACAGCGTCTCCAGATTCGCCCAGGTCGGGATGATCATCTGTCGGCGGCCGGCGCGGAACTCCGCGAGCGCCTGCTTGGGCGCGAGCCAGGCGTGGTCGGTGAGCTCGACTCCGTCGTGCGCGGCCGCCTGGCCGGGGGGCGTGCGCGTCGCGAAGAAGATCGTGTCGAAGCGCCGCGGCGAGTCCTCGGGCGTGATCCAGTGCGCGTGGACCGAGAGCAGGTCGGCCGCGAGCATCAGGTCCTCGGCCAGCACCAGCTCGCGGAAGGACGCGTCGCCCTTCTGGACGTCGAGCCGGTGGCGCGAGAGTTTGGCCGCGCTCGAGGCGTCCAGAAGCTCCGAGCTTCCGCGCCGACGCGCGAGCAGGATTCCCGACTCCTCGTAGGTCTCGCGGATACCGGCCACGAAGTACCCGAGTGCCTGCTCGCCGGGAACCGTCGCGAGCCGGCGGCTCGCCTGGGCGCGCGAGAGGCCGAAGATGCGGTCGACCAGGTCGTGGTCGGCGTCCTCGACGCGCCCGCCGGGGAAGACGTAGGCGTCGGGCAGGAACTCGCTTCGCGAGTGGCGCGCGAGCAGCAGCACTTCCGGGCCGGAGCGGGCGTCGCGGAGCAGGATCACGGTGGCCGCGGGCACGGCGGTGACGGGCATGGCGTCGAAGATACGCGATGGAGCCCGGCTTTGCTCGCGGGCGCCCGCGGGCGATAGGATCGCGCGCGTGTCGTTCCAGGACGTTGCGGGGCGCCGTGTGCTCGAGCTGCGCTCGGCGCGTGAGGTGGACGAGCGGATCGACGCGATCGCCGGCTCGCTGGCCCGCGAGCTCGCCGGTCGGACGCCGCTCGTCGTGGTGATCGCCGAAGGCGCGCGGCGCTTCGCCGCTCGCCTTGCGATCGGGCTCGAGGCGCGCGGCGTCGCGTCGGAGCGGATCGAGGTTCGCGCCCGGCGAAGCCACGGCACGGAGCTGCGCGCGGTCGAGATCGAAGGCTGCGACCCGGGCGTGTTCCGCGACCGCGACGTGGTGATCACCGACGACATCGCCGACGAGGGCCGAACGATCGAGGCGGTCGCCGCCCTGGTGCGCTCGGGCTCGCCGCGCTCCCTGCGCGTCGCCGTGCTCGTCTGCAAGCCGTCGCGCCTGCGCGCCGACATCGCGCTCGACCACGTCGGCTTCGAGGTCGCGGGCGGCTGGATCGTCGGCTACGGCATGGACCTCGACGGCGCCCTGCGCGAGCTCGACTTCCTGGGCGTCCTCGAGGGCACCGACTGACTCGCAAGCGAAGCGCGCAGCGAGGCGAAGCCGAGCGAAGTGCGGGTGGCGCGGCTTCGCCGCGCCGGGCCCGTCGGCCTATGGCTCGACGAGAAGCACCGTCACGTTGTCGAACCCGCCGCGAGCGTTCGCGCGCGCGACCAGCGCATGTGCGGCCTCGTCGATGTCGGGGAGCTTCGCGAGTGACTCGATCTCGTCCTCGGGCAGAAGATCGTGCAGGCCGTCGCTGCAGAGCAGCAGCCGTCCGCCCGCCGGAACCTTCGCGTAGAGGATCTGCGGCTCGAGCAGCCCGAGCGTGCCGACCGCCATCGTGAGCACGTGCTTGTCGGCGTGGGTGCGCGCCGCTTCGCGAGTGAGAACTCCGTGCTCGACCATCTGCGCGACCAGCGTGTGGTCGACGGTGAGCTGCGCGAGTCCCTTGCGCGAGATCAGATACACCCGCGAATCGCCGACGTTGGCGATCACGGCGGCGCGCTTGCGCAGGCAGACCGCGGAGAGCGTGGTGCCCATTCCGTGCGTTCCGCGCTCCGAGGCCTCGCGGACCACCGCGGCATTCGCGTCGTGCACGGCCTGTAGCAGCAGCTCGGCCTCGTCGCGCACCCGGGCCGGCCGAGATCGCGCGCGCATCGAAGCGAGGGTCGTGTCGACGGCGATGCGGCTCGCGACCTCGCCGGCCGCGTGCCCGCCCATTCCGTCGGCGACGATGAACAGACCGAGCTCGAGGTCGGCGACCGCGGAGTCCTCGTTGTTGGTCCGCTCCATTCCGGTGTCGGAGACCAGCGCGCAGCGCACGACTAGGCCTCGGTCCGCGCGCCGTCGAGCCGGTCGCTCTCGAGCAGGCTGTACTGCAAGTGGTCGACGAAATTGCTGCCGATCAGCTCGGCGTCGCGCGCCAGACCCTCGCAGGTGAACCCGAGCTTCTCGACCACGCGCTGGCTCGGCTTGTTCGCGGGTGCGACGAGCGCCTCGATCCGGTGCAGCAGGAGCGCGTCGAACGCGTGCCCGAGCAGGGCCTCGCCGGCCTCCACCGCCAGGCCCTGTCCGAATCGGCTCCTGCGCACCCAGTAGCCCATTCCCGCGCAGTGGCGCAGCCAGTCGACGCGATGCAGGCTCGCGATGCCCAGGATCGCGCCGCTCGACGGGGCCTCGAGCACGAACTCGAAGGCGGTGCGCCGCGCCCAGGCGATTCGCGAGGCGCGGAGATAGCGGCGCGTCTCGGCCCGCGAGTGACCGGGGCGCGCCCAGGGCAGATAGGGCACGAGCTGGTCGAGCGTTTCCTCGATCGCCTCCTGGAGCGGCGCGGCGTCGGAGCGGCGCGGTGGCCGCAGCCGCAGCCGGCGCGTCAGCAGCTCCGTTGGCGCGAGCTCGATCACTCCAGGATCCGAAGCTGCGCGTACTTCAGCTTGATCATCTTCGCGCCCGCGCGCTCGAACTGGATCGTGAGCTTGGCGGACTCGCCGGCGCCGGCCACCTCGGAGATGCGCCCGAGGCCGAAGATCGGGTGCTCGACGCGCATGCCCTCGCGGATCACCGGGAGATCGTCGGCCGCCCACTGCGCGTCGCTGAAATCCACGCGCGGGCCCGGCTCGAAGGTCGGCTCCGACGGTCGCGTCGCGCGCCTGCGCCGTCCCGCGAGGAGCTCCTCGGGGATCTCGGCGAGGAAGCGGCTCGGAGCGTTGTAGCGCACCGAGCCGTGCATGCGGCGCATGCTCGCGTTGGAGAGCGTGAGGCGCTCCATCGCGCGCGTCATCGCCACGTAGCAGAGCCGTCGCTCCTCTTCGATCGAGGACGGATCATCGAGCGAGGCGAAGTGCGGAAAGATGCCCTCCTCGAGCCCGACGACGAAGACGTGCTTGAACTCGAGCCCCTTCGCGACGTGCACCGTCATCATCGGCACGCGGTCGCTCGACGTGTCGGCGCGATCCGCGTCGGACAGCAGAGTCACCTGCTCGAGGAACAGATCGACCAGATCCCGCGGCGCGTCGTCCGGCGGGGGCGTGTCGCGATTCTGGCGCTCGAACTCCTCGACCGCGGCGAGCAGCTCCTTCAGGTTCTCGAGCCGCGCCTCGGCCTCGATCGTGTTCTCGGCCTCGAGCGCGCGCAGGTAGCCGGTGCGTTCGAGCACGGTCGCGAGTGGCTGCGCGATCGCATCCCCCGAGAGCAGCTTTGCGAAGCCGTTCATCTGCTCCACGAACTCGGCGATCCGCTTCGCGGCCGTATTCGGAAGCGCCCCGAGCCCGCGCGAGAGCGCGTCCCAGAGCGTGGTGTCGGCCTGCTCGGCGGCGAGCAGCACGCGCTCGAGCGTGGTGCGGCCGATCCCGCGCGCGGGCGTGTTCACGATCCGCAGCAGGCTCTCGGCGTCGGCCGGGTTGCGCAGCGCGCGCAGGTAGGCGAGGGCGTCCTTGACCTCGGCGCGGTCGTAGAAGCGCGTCCCGCCCACGACCACGTAGGGCAGGTTGTACTTGAGCAGCTCCTCTTCGAGCGGCCGGGACTGCGCGTGCGTCCGGTAGAAGATCGCGGTGTCGCCGAGACGCACGCCCTGTTCGCGCAGCTTCAGCAGCTCTCCGACGACGTAGGCGGCCTCGCCGCGCTCGTCCGAGGCCTCGTAGAAGCGAACCGGCTCGCCTCCGTCGCGCTCGGTGTACAGGCGTTTGCCCTTGCGCTCGACGTTGTTCGCCACCACGGCGCTCGCGGCGGAGAGGATCGGCTGCGTCGAGCGGTAGTTGCGCTCCAGCCGCACGACCTTCGCGCCCGGAAAGTCCTTCTCGAAATCCAGGATGTTGCGGATGTCCGCCTCGCGGAAGCGGTAGATCGACTGGTCCTCGTCTCCGACCACGCAGAGATTGTGATGCGAGGCGGTGAGCAGGCGCAGCAGCCGGTACTGGATCGGGTTGGTGTCCTGGTACTCGTCCACCAGCACGAACTTCCAGCGCCGCTGGTAGCTCGCGAGCACCTCGGGATGGTGCTCGAAGAGCCGCGCGGTCGACAGGATCAGATCACCGAAGTCGAGCGCATTCGCGCGCCGCAGCTCCTTCTGGTAGCGCTGGTAGACGTCGCGCATGCGTCTGGCTTCGAGAGAGTCGTCGTGCGCGAGGTCGGCCGGAAGCAGTCCGCGGTTCTTCATGCGGTCGATCGAGCTGCGGATCCCGCGCGGCGGCCAGGCCTTCTCGTCGGCGCCGATCGCCTTCAGCACGCGCTTCACGAGCGCGAGCGAATCGTCCTGATCGTAGATCGCGAAGTTCGGCTCGTAGCCGAGCTGGGAGCCGTCGCGGCGCAGGATCCGCACGCAGGTCGAGTGGAAGGTCGAGACCCAGACGCCGCGCTGGCCGCCGGCTTCGCCGCCGATCAGGCGTTCGACGCGCTCGCGCATCTCGCGCGCCGCCTTGTTGGTGAAGGTGACGGCCAGGATCTCCCAGGGACGCGCGGCGCCGCTCTCGATCAGATGGGCGATGCGGTGCGTGAGCATCCGCGTCTTGCCGCTGCCGGCGCCGGCGAGCACGAGCAGCGGGCCACTCGTGTGCTGCACGGCCTCGCGCTGCTCCGGGTTCAGCCCGGCGACGATCTGCTCCAGCCTCGACATCCTCGCGCGAGAGTGGCCGATGGGTTCGAGCGAAGCAAGCGACGCGGATTCGCCGCGCCGGGCCGGGCTCATTCCACCGTCACGCTCTTGGCGAGATTTCGCGGCTGGTCCACGTCGGTGCCCTTCAAGGTCGCCACGTGGTAGGCGAGCATCTGCAGCGGAATCGTGGCGATCACCGCCGAAAGCGGCTCGAACGAGGTCTCGGGCACGCGGATCACCTCGTTCGCGAAGCTCTCGGCCTCGCTGTTTCCGGCCTCGACGATCGCGATCACGATTCCGCCGCGAGCGCGCGCCTCTTCGGCGTTCGAGATCAGCTTGCCGTACACCGAGCGCTGGTTCGCGACGATCACGACCGGAACGTTCTCGTCGATCAGCGCGATCGGCCCGTGCTTCATCTCGCCCGAGGCGTAGCCCTCGGCGTGGATGTACGAGATCTCCTTCAGCTTCAGCGCGCCCTCGAGCGCGACCGGGAAGCCGTAGCCGCGGCCGAGGAACAGGAAGTCGCGCGCGTGCATGTGACGGCGCGCGATGCCCTCGACGTGCGACCAGAGCCCGAGCGTCTCCTCGACCAGCCGCGGCAGCCGGCGCAGCTCCTGCGCCGCCTGGCGCACCTGCTCGTGCGACAGCGCGCCGCGCAGCAGCGCGAGCCGCAGCGCGATCAGCGACAGCGCCACGACCTGCGTCGTGAAGCACTTCGTCGACGCGACGCCGATCTCGGGGCCGGCGTGCGTGTACAGCACGTGGTCGGCGGTGCGCGCGATCGTGCTCTCGTGCACGTTGCAGACCGCGAGCGACTTCGCGCCGCGGCGCATCGCCTCGCGCAGCGCGGCGATCGTGTCGGCGGTCTCGCCCGACTGCGAGACGGGGATCACCAGGTGCCGGTCCGAGACGATCGGCTCGCGGTAGCGGTACTCGCTCGCCAGATCCACGTCGCACGGGATGCGCGCGAACCGCTCGATCATCGCGCGTCCGATCATCGCGGCGTGCCAGGCCGTGCCGCACGCGACCAGCTGGATTCCGGCGAGCCCGCGTACCCAGGTCTCGTCCAGCGCGATCCCGTTCAGATCGATGTCGCCTTCGTCCTCGCGCACCCGCGTGCCGATCGTCTCGCTGATCGCGCGCGGCTGCTCGAAGATCTCCTTCTGCATGAAACGGTCGTAGCCGCCCTTCTCGGCCTGGACCGGATCCCATTGGATCAGCTTCCGCGGTCGCTCGACGGGCGCCCCTTCGAAGCTCGTGATCGCGACACCGTCGCGAGTCACGACCGCGAGCTCCGCGTCCTGCAGGATCTGCATCTGGCGCGTGTAGGGCAGGATCGTGGCGATGTCGGAGGCGACGAAGTTCTCTCCGACGCCGATCCCGACCACGATCGGGTTGCCGCCGTTCTTCGCGATCACGATCTGGTCCGGAACGGTCTCGTCGACGACCGCGATCGCGTAGGAGCCCTCGAGCCGGCGCAGCGCGGCGCGCACCGAATCGACCAGCGACTTCCCGATCTTGCGCTCCGCGTACACGAGGTGCGAGATGATCTCCGTGTCGGTCTCGGACTTGAAGACCGATCCGCTCGCGGCCAGCTCGTCGCGAAGCGAGCGGAAGTTCTCGACGATGCCGTTTCCGATCACCGCGACGGTCCCGGCCAGGTGCGGGTGCGCGTTGCGCTCGCTCGGCTTGCCGTGCGTGGCCCAGCGCGTATGGCCGATGCCGAGCGAGCCCGCGAGCGGCACGTCGCGGAGCGCGCTCTCCAGGTTCACGAGCTTGCCCTGCGCCCGGATCACCCGGAGCTTGGCGCCCTCGAGGATCGCGACGCCGGCCGAGTCGTAGCCGCGGTATTCCAGGCGCCGCAGCCCGTCGATGATCACGTCCTGCGCGCGGTCACTGTGCCCGACGTAGCCGACGATTCCGCACATCCGATGCTCCCCTCGCTAGCCGTGTTCGCCGTCGCCGAAGCGCTTCTTGCGCCAACCCTCGATCACCCGCTGCTGTGCGCGTGCCACCGCGAGCGATCCGCCGGGAACCGGCTTGGTGATGGTCGATCCCGCCGCCACGTACGCTTCGGCTTCGATCGAAACCGGCGCGATCAGATTCGAATTGCAGCCGATGAAGGCGCGGTCGCCGATCGTGGTTCGCGTCTTCTTCGCCCCGTCGTAGTTCACGGTGATCGCGCCGCAGCCGATCGTGACTCCCGCGCCGACGTCCGCGTCCCCGATGTACGACAGGTGATCGGCTTTGGTGCCCGGTCCGAGCACGGAGTTCTTGATCTCGACGTAGTTGCCGACGCGCACGTCCTCGCGCAGGTCCGCGCCCGGCCGCAGGTGCGCGTTGGGGCCGACCTCGCAGCGGTCCCCCACCTTGGAGCGCTCGAAGAAGCAGCCGGGCTTCACGTGCACGAAGTCGCCGATCGCGGAGGCCTCGATCACCACGCCCGGGTCGATGCGGCAGCCCGAGCCGATCCGCGTGCCTGCGCGGATCGTCACGTTCGCGCCGAGCACGGTGTCCTCGCCGATCCGCACGTCGACCTCGACGTAGGTCGTGGCCGGATCGGCGAGCGTGACGCCGTCGAGCATCAGCTGCTCTGCGATGCGCTCGCGCAGCAGCGACTCCGCGCGCGCGAGCTCCTTTCGCGTGTTGATGCCGAGCGACTCGCGCCAGTCCTCCGCTGCGCACGTCTCGACCGGGTGGCCCGAGGCGATCGCGAGCTCGACCAGGTCGGTGATGTAGAACTCCGACTTCGCGTTCTGGTTCCCGACGCGCGCGAGCAGCTCGAAGAGCGTCCGCGCGTCGGCCAGGTACGCGCCCAGGTTCACCTCGCGCACGGATCGCTGCGCCTCGGAGCAATCGTTCTGCTCGACGACTCGAGTCACGCGGCCGCTAGCGTCGCGGATCACGCGCCCGTACCCGGTGGGGTCGGGCATCTCCGTGACCAGGATCGCCAGGCCCGCCTTGCGCGACTCCCAGGTCTTCCGCAGCGCGGCGAGCGTGCGCGCGCGGTAGAGCGGGTGGTCGCCGTTCATCACCAGCACCGGGCCGTCGTGATCCGCCAGCGCCGTGCGCGCCTGCAGGGCGGCGTGCGCCGTTCCGAGCTGCTCGCGCTGGAGCACGAGCTCGACGTCCTGCTTTGCCACGGCCTCGCGGACCTCGTCCGCGCCGGAGCCCGTGACCACGATCCGGCGCGCGGCGCCGAGCTCGCGGCCGAGCTCGAGGGCGTGCATCAGGATGGGCCGGCCGCAGACCGGATGCAGCACCTTGGGCAGACGCGAGCGCATTCGCGTGCCCTTGCCCGCCGCCAACAGGACCAGCGCCAGATCGCCCCGAGCCATCGATTCACTCCCGATTCCGCGATGATCGGCCTCGATCCACCGCGTCCTGAGGAAGTCTGCGGAAGTCGGCGCCGGCGCGCAGGCCTGGCTCAGTCGACCGTGCCGTACGAGCTCGCACCCTCGCCCGCGCCCTGCCCGCGAACCCGCGCGACGGCCGAGCCCAGCTCGGCGAGGAACTCGTCCAGCACGCGCTCGTGTACGGCGTTCACGGTCGCGTGCAGGCTGGGCGGAGGCCCCTGCTGATCGAGCACCCAGCCGCGCGCCGCGAGGCTCCGTCCCAGGGCGAACGGGTCCACGCCGTCGGTGCCGGTGAAGGCGACGAGCGTCGCCTGCGGCTCGGCGAGCAGGCGCAGACCCTTCGTCGCGCGGATCGCGTCCGCGAGCCGCAGCGCCGTGGCCCGGGCGCTCCGCGTGAGTCGCAGATAGCCCTCCTCGCCAAGGTGAGTCATCACCGCCCAGGCCGCGGCCATCGCGCCGCCGGACTTGGTTCCGAGCACGCCGGAGCTGCCGTAGGTTCCCCCGAGCCAGTTCTGTGTCACGAAGGTCTGGTGGCGCCGAAGCTCCTTCGAGCGGTGCACGATCACCGACGCGCCCTTCGCGGTGTAGCCGTACTTGTGCAGATCGACCGAGATCGAGGTCACCCCGGGAACGCGGAAATCCCAGCGCGGGATCGGCTCGCCCAGGCGCTCCAGGAACGGCAGCGTCATTCCGCCCATGCACGCGTCGACATGGCAGCTTACGCCCGCCCGCTCGGCGAGCCCCGCGAGCGCCTCGATCGGGTCGACCACGCCCTGCGGGTACTGCGGAGCCGAGCCGACCACGAGCACGGTGTTCGGATTGATCGCCCGTGCGGTCGCGTCGACGTCGGCGCGGAAGTCCTCACGCACCGGCACGCGCACCGACTTCACGCCGAAATAGTGCGCGCCCTTCTCGAAGGCGGCGTGCGCGCTGGTCGGCAGCACCATCTCGGGGGCGGCGATGCCGCGCTCCTTGCGGCCGCGCTCGCGCGCCGCGAGCACCGCCATGAGCAGGCTCTCGGTGCCTCCCGTGGTCATGAATCCGGCGGCGCCGTCGCCGCCGTTCACGAGCGCCGAGACCATCTCGACCACCTCGGCCTGGATCCTCCGCAGGCTGGGAAACGCGTCGGTGTTGAGCGCGTTCTCGCTCGAGAAGCGCGCGTACGCGTCCTTCGCCAGCGCCGCGACCTCGTCTCCGGCGAAGTACGCCAGGCTGAACGCGCGCCCGCGGCGCCAGTCGACGTCCTTCGCGCGCATCGCTTCGAGCTGGCTCAGCACCTCGTCGGCCGGGGCGCCGCTGCGTGGCAGTGACACGCGCGCGATCGTAGCAGAGAATCGCCCCCGATCGGCCGTCATGAGAACCCGCACACCGACGCTTCTGCTCGCGCTCGCAGTCTCGATCTCGAGCTCCGGCTGCATCGTGGTCGCGCGCGAGACCTACACGTCGCTGCGGGGCGCGGGCGCGGTCGCGCTCGAGCCCGCCGAGCGCTTCGAGGTCTCGCCAGGACGCCCCGGGCACTCGCTGTCGCAGTCGCCCTCGCTCGCGCGCGCGAGCTTCGGCGCCGGCGCGAGCGTCACGGCCGCGGTCTGCGATTGGGACGAGGGCGTCTGGTTCGTGGTCTTCCCGCCGCTGCCGGTTCCGCTGCTCTCGCCCGGTGACTCGGCCGGCCGACCGGGCACGACGGTGGTTCGGCTCTTGCTCGACGCCCCCGGCACCTGGCGCACGAATCCCGTGGAACACGCGCTCGTCGGCGCCGCGGACGTCCGATCGGTTCCCGACCGCTACAAGCTCGTCACCGCGCGGATCGACGAGTCGCGCGAGCCCTGCGCGGCCGAGGTGATGGCGCGCGGATCGAGCGACGGCGCGGAGCTCGCGATCTACGGCAGAGCCGAGCTCTGGCTCTCGTTCCCGACGCTCGACTGGCCCGAATCGCCGCGCACGCTCGAGCTCGGCGGGCTCTCTCTCGACGGGCAGCCGCTCCCGTCGGTCCGGCTCGAACTCGAATCCGGCTCGCGCTGGTTCTGGTACCGGGCCCTTCCCTGAAGCAGCCGCGGCCGCGGCCGCGGCGCAAGAAGCTGCTACCCATTCTCGATCGCCATGCCGAGCTCGTGCGCAGCATCGGCTGAAAGGGGAAGAGATCTCCGACCTCTACGGTCAAACCTACGGACTCAAGGCCAGCCAGCTCCGCCGGCTGGAGAGCCTGTACAAGCGCAAGCGGCCGCGCGAGCGCCTCGTCACGCAGGAGTTCGCGCGCCAGCTCTCCGAGCTCTCGTTCGAGTGCGGGCGCCAGATCGGCGTGCTGGCCGGCCGCGGCGGGCGCGTCGAGTACGTGATGGTGGGCGACGCGTTCTCCATCACGCTCCCCGACTTCAAGCGCGTGCGCGCGGGCGCGGGGCGCTTCCGCGGACTGCGCTGCATCCACACCCACCTCGGCGGCGAGCGGCTCACGCAGGACGATCTGACCGATCTCGCGCTGCTCCGGCTCGACGCGATGGTCGCCGTGCTCGTCGACGATCACGGCCTGCCCGACCGGATCGACTACGCGTCGCTGCAGCCGCCCGACGACTCGGGCGAGACCGTCACCCGCCACGATCCGGTCGCGCCGAGCCGGCTCGACTTCGACTTCCTGGAGTGGATCGAGGAGCTCGAGGGGCGCTTCGGCGAGGCGCAGAAGGGCATCGCGGTCGAAGGCAAGGGCGAGCGCGCGGTGCTGGTCTGCGTCCAGCTCGGCAACGATCCGTTCGCCGACGAGCGCTGCGACGAGATGCGCGAGCTCGCGCGCACGGCGGGCCTGCAGATCGTCGACGTCGTGCGCCAGCGCCGACCGCGACCGGACCCGCGCTACCTGGTCGGCCCCGGAAAGCTCGAGGATCTGGTCACGCGCTTTTGGCAGCGCGGCGCGACGCTGGTGCTCTTCGACCGCGACCTGACGCCCGGGCAGCTGCGCGCGATCACCGACCGAGTCGAGGCGCGCATCGTCGACCGCACGCAGCTGATCCTCGACATCTTCGCGCAGAACGCGCGCACCAAGGAAGCGAAGCTCCAGGTCGAGCTCGCGCAGCAGAAGTACCGCCTGCCGCGGCTCGCCGGCCAGAGCGAGGGAATGAGCCGGCTGCAGGGCGGGATCGGCGGGCGCGGGCCGGGCGAGACCAAGCTCGAGACCGATCGCCGGCGCGTGCGCGACCGCATCACGCATCTCGAACGCAGCCTGAAGGAGGTCACGCGACAGCGCGAGACCCGCCGCGCCCGGCGCAAGAGCGAGGGCCTGCCCGTGCTCTCGATCGTCGGCTACACCAACGCCGGCAAGTCGACGCTGCTGAACCGCCTGACGAAGAGCGAGGTGCACGCCGCCGACGCGCTGTTCGCGACGGTCGACACCTCGGCGCGAAGGCTGCGCTTCCCGCGCGAGCGCGACGTGATCATCACCGACACCGTCGGCTTCATCCGCGATCTGCCGACCGAGCTCGTCGCCGGCTTCAAGTCCACGCTCGAGGAGATCCGCGACGCGACGGCGCTCCTGCACGTGATCGACGCCTCGAATCCGCAGATCGAGCAGCAGATCGACGCGGTGCGTCGAATCCTCACCGAGCTCGGGCTCGACGACAAGCCGGAGATCCCGATCCTGAACAAGTCCGACCGGATCTCTCCGGAAGAGCGCGATAGTCTGGCGACGCGCTTCGACGGCGTAGCCATATCGGCCTTGAACGGCGACGGCATCGAGGAGATGCTGCGGGTCGTGGAGCGAGTGGTCTTCGAGGGAGGTGGGCGATGAGAACGATGCGCAGCGTCCGGATCGCGGGCACCGGCATGCACGTGCCGCCGCGCGTGGTGACCAATGCGGATCTCATGAAGCTCATGGATACGAGCGACGAGTGGATCCAGCAGCGCACGGGAATCGTCGAGCGGCACCACGTCGACGCGGGAATGGGCCCGGCGGAGATCGCGCACCTGGCCGCCCGGCAGGCGATTTCGAACGCGGGGATCGCGCCGGAGCAGATCGACGCGATCGTGGTCGCGTCGCTCTCGCCGCAGCACGACTTCCCGGGCATCTCCTGCTTCCTGCAGGACCACCTGGGCATCGCGGGCTGTCCGGCGATGGACGTGCGCTGTCAGTGCACCGGATTCCTGTACGCGCTGCAGGTCGGCGAGCTCTACGTCGCATCGGGCCAGTACGACCGGGTGCTGGTCGTCGGCGCCGAGGTGCACTCGACCGGCATCGACCTCAGCACGCGCGGCCGCGACGTCGCGGTGATCTTCGGCGACGGCGCGGGCGCGGTCGTGCTCGAGGCCTCGCCCGACCCCGAGCGCGGGATCCTCTCGGTCCACACCCACGCCGAGGGCAAGTTCGCCAAGAAGCTCTGGGTCGAGGCGCCCGGCTCGTCGTTCTGGCCGCAGCGGATCACGCACCAGATGCTCGACGAGGGGCGCCAGTTCCCGGTCATGGAGGGCCGCTTCGTCTTCAAGCACGCCGTCCAGCGCATGCCGGAGGTGATCGAGGAGGCGCTCGCGCACAACGGCTGCAAGCTCGCCGACGTGAACCTGTTCCTGTTCCACCAGGCGAACCTGCGCATCAACGAGTTCGTCGCGCAGAAGCTCCAGATTCCGCCGGAGCGCACCTACAACAACATCCAGAAGTACGGGAACTGCTCGGCGGCCTCGATCCCGATGCTGCTGCACGAGTGCCTGCAGGCCGGGCGCGTCCGCGAGGGCGACCTGATCGCGATGGCGGGCTTCGGCTCCGGCTTCACCTGGGGCTCGGCCCTGATCCGCTGGTAGCGCGCCGGCTTACGACTCAGCGCGTTGTAAGGCCCGCGTCCGCGCCGGCCACTATTCGCGCAACTATCGAAGATCAAACGAAAAAGATTTTCCATTGACGCTCTGACGCATCGTGTTAGTTTCCGCCTCGTTCGGAGAAACCGAAGGAGGAAATGGATATGGCACAGACCCGAAGCAGCGGGTTCGACCGGTTCAACGACGCGCTCAAGAGCCTCGTCGAGCAGCTCCAGGATCTGCGCGAGCGCTTCGACCACCAGCGCCGCAAGGTCGAGCGCGACGTGCGCAAGCGGGCCGAGAAGCTCCAGACGCGCGTCCAGGAGAGCGACCTGTACAAGCGCGCCGAGGGCGCGCGGAAGGATCTCGAGAGCCGCGTCGAGTCGGGCCGCTCGCAGATCTACGACGTCTTTGGTATTGCCTCGAAGCACGACCCCGACAAGCTGAACAAGCGGCTGAACAAGATCTCGAAGCAGCTCACCGAGCTCTCCGAGGGCCGGTCGGCCTCGCAGACCCACAGCGAAGTCGGCTGATCTCCGCGCCTCCGGAGGCTCATCGCTTCCGGAGGCGCAGATGTCTTTCGAGCCGCTCGACTTCTACCGGATCGAGGACTCGCTCGAGCCCGAAGAGCGCATCGTGCGCGACACGGTTCGCGAGTTCGTCGAGAAGGAATTCCTGCCGATCGTCGTCGCGCACGTCCGGCAGGACGGCTCGTTTCCCATGGAGCTCGTGCCGAAGATGGCCGAGCTCGGCTTGTTCGGCGCCAACCTGCACGGCTACGGCTGCGCGGGCATGAACAACGTCGCGTACGGGCTGGTCATGCAGGAGCTCGAGCGCGGCGATTCGGGTCTGCGCAGCTTCGCCTCGGTGCAGGGCGGGCTCTGCATGTATCCGATCCACGCCTACGGCACGGACGAGCAGAAGCAGCGCTGGCTCCCGGCCATGGCCGAGGGCCGCGTGGTCGGCTGCTTCGGGCTGACCGAGCCCGACTACGGCTCCAACCCCGGCGGAATGCTGACGCGCGCGGTGCGAAGCGGCGACGGGTGGATCCTGAACGGCACCAAGCGTTGGATCACCAACGGCAGCGCCGCGCAGCTCGCGATCGTCTGGGCGCAGACCGACGACGGCATCCAGGGTTTCCTCGTCGAGAGCGGCTCGCGCGGCTTCGAGGCGCGCGACATGAAGGGGAAGTTCTCGCTGCGCGGCTCGATCACCAGCGAGCTGTTCCTGTCCGACGTGCGCGTGCCCGAAGCGAGCCGGCTGCCGGGCGTGAAGGGGCTGAAGGGGCCGCTCGGCTGCCTCACGCAGGCGCGTTACGGGATCGCCTGGGGGGCGATCGGCGCGGCGCAGGCCTGTTTCTCGGAGGCGCTCGCCTATTCGAGGGACCGGATCGTCTTCGATCGGCCGCTCGGCTCGCTGCAGATCCCGCAGCAGAAGCTCACCTTCATGGCGACCGAGATCACCAAGGCGCAGCTGCTCGCGCTGCAGCTCGGCCGGCTGAAGGACGCGGGCCGGCTCCACCACGCGATGGTGTCGATGGCCAAGATGAACAACGTCGACATGGCGCTGCAGATCGCGCGGCTCGCGCGCGACATGCTGGGCGCCAACGGCATCGTCGACGACTACTGCTCGATGCGGCACATGGTGAATCTCGAGACCGTGCGCACCTACGAGGGAACGCACGACATCCACACGCTGATCATCGGCAAGGAGCTGACGGGGCTCGACGCGATCGCCGGCTAGCGCGGCGCGGTCGGCTGCGTCGGAAATGGAGAACGGATGCCCGATCTTTCGGGGAAGGTGGCGCTGGTTACCGCGGGCGCGACGGGAATCGGCTTCGCCTGTGCGGAGACGATCGTCGCGTCCGGGGGCCGGGTGATGATCTGCGCGCGCCGCGAGGACACGCTTCGCGAGGCGGTCGGGAAGCTGGGGCCGAACTCGGCCTGGGTGGCCTGCGACGTCACCGACGACGCGTCGGTCGACGCCGCGGTCGACGCCACCGTGCGCCGCTTCGGCGCGCTGAACCTCGCGGTGAACTCGGCGGGGATCGGCTCGGCGAGCCCGCTGCTTCAGACCACGACCGCGGAGTTCGAGCGCGTGCTCGCGACGAACCTGACCGGCGCGTTCCGCTGCACGCGTGCCGAGGCGCGCGCGATGATCGAGGCGGGTGGCGGCAGCATCGTGAACCTCTCTTCGATCGCCGGCGCACTCACGCACCCGTGGATGAGCGCCTACTGCGTCTCGAAGGCGGGGGTCGACATGCTCACGCGCTGCGCCGCCGACGAGCTCGGCGAGCACGGTATCCGCGTGAACTCGGTCCTGCCCGGAATCGTGCAGACGCCGCTCGCGGCCGCGCTCGCCACGATTCCCGTCTCGCGCGACGAGTACCTGTCGCTGATGCCGATCTCTCGCATCGGCGAGCCCGCGGACGTCGCGAGGCTGGTCGCATTCCTGCTCTCCGACGAGTCGAGCTGGATCACCGGACAGCTGATTCCCGTCGACGGCGGCCACACCATCCGCAAAGGCCCGAACCTGGTGCCGCTCTTCAAGCAGCTCGCGCCGCGCGAGTAGCGCGGGCGACTCGGACAGCGGCGGCGCGCTTCACCTAGAATGCGCGCGTGCCAAGGCTACATCTCTACACCAAGCTCGCGTACGGAATCGGACAGCTCGGCGAAGGCTTCAAGAACAGCTCCTTCGAGACCTTCCTGTTCTTCTACTACAACCAGGTGCTGGGGCTCTCCGGCACGCTCGCAGGACTTGCGACGGCGATCGCGCTGATCTTCGACGCGGTCATCGACCCGATGATCGGATCGCTCTCCGACGCGCACAAATCGAAGTGGGGACGCCGACACCCGTTCATGTACGCGGCCGCGGTCCCGTTCGGGCTCACCTTCTACTTCCTGTTCGTTCCGCCGGAAGGGCTCGGGCAGACGGGGCTCTTCGTCTGGCTCACGGTTCTGGCCGTCGCGGTGCGCGCGACGATGGCCGCCTACCTGGTTCCGCACAACGCGCTGGGCGCGGAGCTGACGGCGGACTACCACGAGCGCACGGGAATCGTCGGCTATCGCACGGTCTTCGGCGTGCTCGGGGGGCTCGTGACGTTCACTCTCGGGCTCGGCTACTTCATGCGCGCGACGCCCGAGTTTCCCACCGGCCAGCTCAACCCAGCCGCCTATCCGAAGTACGCGCTCTTCTTCGCGGCCGCGTCCGTGATCGTCGTGCTCGTCTCGGCGCTCGGCACGCACTCGCGCATCCGGCACCTGCTCGAGCCGCTGCACGTGCACGGCGCGTTCAACATGCGCCGCGTCCTGCACGAGCTGCGCGACGCGCTGGCCAGCCCGTCGTTCCGCGCGCTCTTCGTCGGCGTGCTGGTCTTCTTCGTGATGCGCGGCGTTCAGATGGAGCTCGGGCTGCACGTCTCGACGCACTTCTGGGAGCTCTCGACGCAGCAGATCCTGGTGGTCGGCGTGCTCGGGGTGGCAGGGCTCGTCGTCGGCGTGCCGTTCTGGACCCTGGCCTCGCGACGCCTGGACAAGAAGCCGACGTTCCTGGCCGGAACGCTGGTCTTCGCGATCTTCGCCATGCTCCCGCTTCTGCTGAAGCTGGTCGGATTCTGGCCCGGCAAGGAGCACTCGCTGCTGTATCTGGGCGGGCTCTCGGTCTGCGGCTTCCTCGCCGCGTTCGGCGGCGCGGCGGGACTGATCTCGGCCGGCTCGATGATGGCGGACCTCGTCGACGAGCACGAGTTCGACACCGGACGGCGTCAGGAGGGAATCTTCTTCGGGGCGATCGCGTTCTCGGGAAAGGCGTCTTCGGGGCTCGGCCATCTGATCGCCGGCGTCGCGATCGACCTGATCGCGTTTCCGGAGAAGGCCGTGCCGGGGCAGGTCGCGCCCGAGATCGTGTCGCACCTCGGCATCCTGTACGGGCCGGGAATCTTCCTGCTCGGACTGGTCGCGTTCGTGTTCCTGATCCGCTACTCGCTGACCGCCGCGCGCGTGGTCGAGATCCAGAAGGAGCTCGCCTCGCGCCGCGCCGCCGCGGGCTGAAGCGCGGGGCACCGCGCGCTCAGGCGACGCCGAGCATCTGCTCCGTGTCCGACTTCTTCTCGAACGGCCGCCGCGCGATGTCGGCCGTGGCCGAGGCGAGATCGAGCCGCGGCACTGGCTGGACGTCGCGGCAGTACACGTACGCGGTCGCGCAGTAGTCGTCGACGCGCTCGCCGAGACCGTGCGCCGCGAGCGCGGGGTTGTCGCGCAGCCAGCCGCGGCCCGCGGCGGGGTTCGAGCGCGCGAATTTCTCGAAGTCGGATTCAGCGCTCTTCGGCAGCACCGCGTAGCCGATCTGCTGGATCGTGACGCGGAGATCGCGCTCGAACACGACCGGGTCGAGCACGTGCCAGCGGTAGAAGCTGGTGAAGTCGGGAATCGCGGGGCCGTCCGGCGCGCGCACCTCGAGCGGCACGCCGCCGTAGAGCGCGAAGTGCGCGCCCATTCCCCAGGCCGTGCCGACGTAGTCCTCGAGCCCGGTGCCGCAGATGGTCGGGTGCGCGCCGTCTCCGTCGCGGTAGATCTTGAGCTCCCCCTCGCCGTACCAGACGAAGTGCTCGGCGGGGAGCGGCCGGATTCCGACGCTGCAGCCCAGGTACCGCCCCGGTCCGCGCAGGCCGCTCGCGATCGTGAAGTCCTCGCGCAGCCTGGTCGGGTTCTCGCGCCGGAACGACACGTGCAGAAGCCCCGTCTCGGGCGCGAGCTCGCGCTCGAGCGTGTAGTCGAGCTGGTAGTAGAGGAACATCGGCCGCGCCGCGCCGTTGCTGAGCTCGATGCGGATGCGCCTTCGAAACGGGATCGGCAGGTAGGCATTGAAGCCGCGGCCCTGCTGCGCCGCGGTGAGCGCCGAGACGTAGTGCGCGGGGCGCCCGTGCGGCAGGCCGAAGAAATCCAGACAGGGCACCGAGATCGACGGCTCGCTCGCGCCGTCGTAGAAGACCTCGAGCACCATCGCCCGCATCCACTCGGGGCGCGCCGGGGGAAACGTCATCCAGACGTGTCGGATCGTGCCGGGCCCCTCGAGATCGGCGAGCACGACCTTCTCGCCCGGCGCGAGCTCGCGCATCGGCGCTCCCTTGCGCCCGCCGTGCGCCGTGCCGCCCGCGCCGCGGGCTCCGCTCGGGTTCTCGAACGTGACGGCGCGCGAGTCCAGCGACAGATCGATCCGCGACGGATCCCATCCGAAGTGCATGGCGCGACTCTACATGGAACCGGGAAGTCGAGGGAAGGCGCGGGCCGTGGTACCGTGCCCGACCGGGATGAGCATCCAGCCGACGAGCGTCGTGCGCCGCATCGTGGAGGACGCGCGCGCGAATCCGCGCGCCGACCTCGAATGCGAGGTGCTCGCGCCCGAGCAGCTCCGCGCGACCAGAACCGGGACGCGCCAGCGCGTCACCTGGATTCGCGCTCCGCTCGCGAGCTTCACGACCGCCTTCGAGTTCTGGACCCACGCGCTTCGCGTCTGGCTGCTGCGCGCCGGGGTGCCCGAGCGGTTCGAGCCGATCGTCGGAAACGCGCTCTGCGAGCCCCTCTCGGAGGGCGAGCTCCGCGGGGCGCTCGCTTCCCGGAACGTCGACCTGCGCGGCTCGTTCGCCAACGCCTATCGCATGCTCGACCAGGACGTGGTCGAGTCGTACGTGATCGAGACCAATGCTGAACTCCGCGCGTACTTCTGGGAGGACCTGGACTGGCTATGAAGACACTCGTTCGCGACGGCGTGCGGCTCTGCTACAGCGAATCCGGAACCGACGCCGCGCCGATCGTCTTCGTGCACGGCTGGTGCTGCGACTCGAGCTACTTTGCGCCGCAGGCCGCGCACTTCTCGGCTCGACACCGAGTCGTGTCGATCGACCAGCGCGGCTTCGGTGCCAGCGACAAGCCCGCGCAGGACTACACGATCGAGGGCTTCGCCGACGATCTGGCCTGGATCTGCTCCGAGCTCGGACTCGAGCGCCCGGCGCTGGTTTT
>VGRW01000028.1 GCA_016875225.1 Deltaproteobacteria bacterium | reverse complement strand
GCCACGTCTCGCGGGTGCGCAGCGAGGGTAGCGACCCTGTCTTCAGCCTAGCCCGAGCGCTCGCGCGCGCGACAGGGGCCCGGGTCGCCGGCAAGGCGCTGGCGCGCGCACGCAGAACGCCGCCTCAGACGGGGCTCTCGATCGCCGCGCGCCGCGCGAACGTGGCCGCGAGCTTTCGCGCGCGGCCCGGGGAGCTCGCGGGGCTGCGCGTGCTGCTGCTCGACGACGTCGCCACGACCGGCGCGACGCTGATCGAGGCCGCGCGCAGCCTGCGCCGTGTGAGCGGCGCGCGGCGGATCACGCTCGCCGCGGCGGCGGGCACGCCCGCCGTGGAAGCCCCGGCCGCGCCTCTGCTATAAAGCCGGCATGGCCGACACAATCAAGCTCAAGCGCAGCGTCACCTACAAGCACCAGGCAAACCTCGGCGAGGACGTCTCCGAGGAGCAGTTCTCGGCGGGCGACGAGTTCACCGTGCTCCAGGAGTGGGAGAGCGCCTGGCTCGCCAAGTCCGGCGACGGCAAGCTCTACAACGTCAAGAAGGACGAGGCCGAGCCCGCGTGATCAGCTCGGCGAGCGTCTTCACCAGGCGCTCGGGGTTCACCGGCTTCTTGAACAGCACGCCGTCGAGCCCCTCCAGTCGGCTGCGCTTGATCACGTGGTCCTGGTCGTAATAGAAGGCCGTCATCAGGACCACGGGCGTGTCGGGCGCCTCGCGGCGCGCGGCTTGGAATAGCTCGTAGCCGTCCATCTCGGGCATCACGACGTCCGAGAGAACCAGGTCGAAGCGCTCGCGGCGCATCCGTTCGATCGCCTCGCGGCCGTTGCCGACCAGAGCGACCTGCGCTCCTTCGGCAGCGAGGATCTCGCTCACCGATTCACGCACGGCCGGATCGTCGTCCACGACCAGGATCTTGCGGGCCTCGAGCGCGAGCGGAGCGGCTTCGGGCCGGGCGGAGAGATCGATCATCCGCGCCCGGCCGAGATACTCGGTGCTCGCGTAGCTCTCCTGCTGCGCCATCTCGTTCAGACGCCGGAGATTGGCCTCGATCCGGCGGATCTCCGTGCGGATCCTGGCCACGCGCTCGACCTCGCCGACCTCTCCCTTCGCGCGCAGGTGCCGCTCGAGCAGCGAGATCTGGCTCTCGATCACGGTGAGCGGGTTGTTGATCTCGTGCGAGAGGCCGATCGCGACCTCGCCGAGCACCGCGAGCTGGTCGCGGCGTTTGATCTCGGAGACGTCCTTCGCAAAGCCGATCGTCCCCTGCTCCACCTCGCTCGCGTCGTACACGATCACGCCCGAGATCGAGACGTCGATCTCGTGGCCGTCCTTGGCGACGAAGGTGGTGGGGAAGTTGACGACGCGACCCGGTCCGCCGTGCTCGGTGCTGCGCATCGCCGCCATCACGCGGCGCGCCTCTTCGAGCGACGGATAGAGCTCGACGACGTACCGCCCGATGATCTCGAGGCGGGAATAGCCGAGGTTCTCCCGTGCACCATCGTTGTAGTACTGGACCGTGCCGTCGGCGGCGGTCGCGACCACGATGTCGGGAGATACCTCGATCAGGCGCTCGAGGATCGCCCTGTCCAGCGGCATCGGCGGCAGTCTACCGCGCGCGAAGCGTGCGCCGCAACGCGTCAACCCGCTAGATCGGCTCGAGCCTGAGCTTGCCCAGCGACGCGCGCGCGTCGCGCTTCCAGACGGTGATCGCGAGCTGGTTCTCCCGGTCGGGCGAGAGCAGTCCCCACGGCAGCCAGAAGCGCCGCTGCGGCCCGCGCTCGAACCACGCGCGGCCGATCAGCCAGCCGTTCAAGTACAGATTCGCGCGGCCGCGGCCGGGATCGAAGCCGAGCCCGAGCGAGGTGCGCTCGGGGTCGATGCCCTGGAGCCGGAAGCTCGTCTCGTACACGCCCACGCCCTCGGGCGCGCCGGCCCAGCCGTGGGGCAGCACGACCTCCGTCTCGCCACCGCGCTCGATGCGCGCGAAATCGACGCGCGGCGTGATTCCGCGCTCGCCGAGAACGAGCCCGCCGCGGAAGCGCCAGCGCACGCGCGACGCGCCGGTGTCGAGCGAGGCGATTCCGCGCGGATTGCGGAAGTCGTCGGCGAAGCCCTTGTTGTGGCCCAGGCTCTCGACCAGGATCACGATCACGTGCGGGCCGGACTCGGCTCGGAACGCCCGGCGCAGATCGATCGAGCGGGCGCGAGCGCCGTCGGCGCCGACGCCGAGCGTGTTGCGGAGCTGCGCTCCTGACGCGACGAGCGCGCCGTCGATCCAGACCGAGTAGAGGTGGCGCGCGTCGAGCACCAGCCGGTCGAGCCGCCCCTCGAAGGTGCCGCGGTACCAGACGCAGCCGTAGTGCAGTCCGAGCGCATCCAGGTCGATCCGGCCCTCGGCGAGCGCGCGCGCCGGTATCTCCGCCCAGGACGAATCGTCGTACCCGGGCGCGAGCTGCGGGCTCGCGTTCGAGAAGCGAAAGGATTCCAGCCGCGGCAGGAGCGGCGGAAGCGAGGGCGCGACGGAAGTGGCGCCGGGCAGCTCCGGGCTCACGGCCACCAGCTCGCGCGTCGTCGCGTCGTAGACACGGATCTGCGTCTCCCAGGGGGCGAGCCAGTCGCGTTCGGCCTCGGGGAGCTTCAGGCTGACACGATCACGTGTCGGATTGCGCAGGAACACGTAGAGCCGCCGCGCGCCGATTCGCGTGCGGAAGTGCTGCGGGCAGAGGCGCTCGGGCGCCGGATCCGGATCGGTCGCCGCGAGATCCTCCTCGTGCTCGAGCAGGAACCGATTCAGGCTCCGCACCGCGTCGTGCCGCGAATCGATCGCGCCCGACTCCGCGATCGGCGCGCCGTAGTCGTAGGAGCTGTACACGTCGGGACTCGCGAGATACCCGAACGTCACCCCGCCGCAGTAGACGTAGTAGTTCCAGAGCGTGCCGCGCGAGGCGAGCGCCGCTTTCGTGGTGGCGTCGATCGAGTCGGCGCCGAGCCGCTCGCGAAGCTGCGCGTAGCCGACTCCGCCCCAGCCGTCGTACCAGCCGGCCTGGAGCTCGGGATAGAAGACCGGGTTCGCGAGGCGACCGTGCGCGTCGAGCGCGTCCTCGTCGATCGCGAAGTCGTCGAACGTGTCCGGTCGCGAGCGCCAGTCGTCGTCGAAGCGCGTGATCGGGTAGCGGTCGATCGCCAGCAGATCGACGTCGAGCTGGCGCCCCGAGAGCGCGGCCACGTCGTTGTGGAAGATCGGAACGCCGACGCCGAGCCGCCGCGAGAGCTCGTAGAGCTCGCGCATGTACGAGTTGCGCTGGCCGAGCTCGTCGTCGGAATCGCTCGGGAGCGCCGCCGAGAGCGCGCGCCGCCGCAGCCACGGCGAGCTCGCGAGCCGCGCGAGCCGCTTCGCTCCCAGCCAGCGGATCAACAGGTCCGCGATCGGGCTAGAGAGCATCGCTACGTGCGAGGGCACCGAGAACTCGTTCTCGATCTGGAACAGCAGCAGGTTCGAGCGCGAGGCGATGCGCGGCACCACCGCGCCGAACCACTCGCGCACCGCCGCCATGTACGGGGCCGAGTACGCGAAGCCCGCGGGCCGGCGACAGCGCAGCGCCAGGTCTGGATCGCGCAGCAGCCAGGCGGGAAGGCCGCCGAGGTCGACCTCGGCGCAGATGTACGGCCCCGGGCGCGCGATCAGGTACAGGCCGGCCGCCTCGATCAGATCGTGCAGGTGATCGATGTCGCGCAGATCCGCGAAGTCGTAGACGCCGGGCCGCTCGCTGTGGAAGTTCCACGGGTAGTAGACGTCGACTGCATTCAGCCCCGCGTCCTTCATCTTGGCGATCCGATCGCGCCAGAGCTCGCGCGCCGGCAGTCGGAAGTAGTGCAGCGAGCCGGCGCGGACGATCCGGCGCCTTCCGTCGACCCGGAGGCTGTAGCGGTCGAATTCGACGCGCAAGGATCTACTCGTTCGCCGCGAGCCAGCGCTCCGCGTCGAGGGCCGCCATGCAGCCCGTGCCGGCGGCGGTCACCGCCTGTCGATAATGCGGATCCATCGCGTCGCCGCAGGCGAAGACGCCCGGGATGTTCGTACGCGACGAGCCCGACTGCACGCGCAGGTAGCCCGCGGCATCCATGTCGAGGATGCCGTGAAACAGCTGGGTGTTGGGCTGGTGTCCGATCGCCACGAAGACCGCCCCGACGTCGAGCCGCGAGGTCTCCCCGCTTCGCACGTTGCGCAGCGCGAGACCCGTCACCGCCTGTTCGTCGCCGAGCACCTCCGCGATCTCGGTGTCGAAGACGAAGCGGATCTTCTCGTTGCGGCGCGCGCGCTCCTGCATGATGCGGCTGGCGCGCAGCTCGTCGCGGCGATGGATCACGTGCACGACCGTGGCGAAGCGCGTGAGGAAGAGGGCTTCCTCCATCGCGGTGTCGCCGCCGCCGACGACGGCGATCGCCTTGCCGCGGTAGAGGGCGCCGTCGCAGGTCGCGCACGCCGAGACGCCGCGGTTCAGGTACTTCGCCTCGGACTCCAGACCCAGCCAGCGCGCCGACGCGCCCGTCGCCACGATCACGCTCTCCGCTTCGAACCGCCGCGAATCCGTCTCGACGCCGAACGGTCGCCGCGAGAAGTCGATCGCGGTCGCGTCCTCGAAGAGCACGCGCGCGCCGAAGCGCTCGGCCTGCTTCTGGAGCCGCTCCATCAGCTCCGGGCCGGGCACGCCTTCGGGAAAGCCGGGGTAGTTCTCGACCTCGGTCGTGATCATGAGCTGGCCGCCGAAGGCGGCGCCGCCGACCACCAGCGGCGCGAGCTCGGCGCGGGCGGCGTAGATCGCGGCGGTGTAGCCCGCAGGCCCGCTGCCGACGATCACGAGCTTGCTCCGTTCGAGGGGCTTCGTCACGAGAAGCGGATCTCGCGGATCTCGTAGGAGCGCTTTCCCTTGGGCACCACGACTTGCACCTGGTCTTCCACCTGTTTTCCGATCAACGCCCGGGCCACGGGGCTGGTCACCGAGAGCAGGCCCTTCGAGATGTCGGCCTCGTCCTCGCCGACGATCCGATAGGTCAGCTCGTCTCCTGAGTCTAGATCCTCGAGCACGACGGTCGTCCCGAATCGAACCCGGTCGGGCGGCTGGCCCGAGACGTCCACGACCTCGGCGCGCGCGAGCCGGTCCTCGATCTGGCGGATTCGCGCTTCGATCATGCCCTGCTTGTCCTTGGCCGCGTCGTACTCCGCGTTCTCGGAGATGTCGCCGTGCTCCCTGGCGCGCCGGATCGCGTCCGAGATCGCAGGACGCTCCACGCCTTTCAGCCGCCGGAGCTCCTCCGACAGCATCTCGTGCCCCTCGCGGGTCATGTGCACCTTCGTGACCAGTCAGCGCTCCTCGCGCCCAAGGTTGGGTCGGCCCGCTAGCGCTGTCAACGCGATGGCGTCGGTTCACGGGGGCCGGTTTGCACGGTAGACTCACGATCCCTCGCCGAGGAGAGAAGACCGTGCCGATGACCCAGAGACGCCGCCTCGCCGTTCCCCTGCTCGCGGGTTGCCTTGCCGCGATCGCCCTCGCGTGTGGATCCGAGACCCCGCCGAGCGCGTCGGGCGCGACCGCGATCCGGGCGATGCGCTTTGCGGGGGTCGATCTCGCCTGGGCTCTCGAGCGGATTGCCGCCGAGTCCGGGCTGCCGCTCGTTCTCGACGAAATCCGAACCGAGGACAACACGCCGGATCTCGGGCTGTACCGAGTCGACGTCGAGTAGCCGGCGGGCCCGGTCGACGTCGCGCTGCGCGAGCTAAAGAAGGCCGCGGGCGGAATCGACTACGAGATCGCGAGCGGAACGCTGTACGTGCGCAGCAACCTGAGCGTGACCGCGAAGACTCCGATCGACCTGCCGTTGCTCCCGAAGTCGAGCTTCAAGGGGACGATGGCCGACCTCATCAATTACATCCTGGTCACGATCCCGACCAGCTACGTGGTGATCGAGCGGGTGTACGGTGACCCCGAGCCTCCCACGGTCGAGTTCGAGATCGCCGAGAAGGCCAGCGTCAAGGACGTGCTGCTCCAGTACGCGCAGGCCTCGGGACTGGGATGGACGATGTATCGGGCCGGGAACGTGATCAACGACCCGACCCAGGGCAAGGCCGTGGTCGGCACCACGATCCAGGTGCGGTATCCGCGAACCTCGACCTCGCGCCGGCCCCAGGTGTTCAACCTGGAGTCGACGGTGGGCGCGCTGGCGAGCACGTCCGCGCGACTCCAGGTGCCGCTCCTGGTGCTCGATCGCTCGGTGATCCTGAACACGCGCGGATTCCTGAACCTGTCGAGTCAGCGCGAGCAGAAGCTGCCGCTGGTGGAGAACCTGGACGAGCTGGCGCAGTCCGGCTGGGGTCCCGAGCGCTGGCACTTCAAGTGGAAGATGGAAGACGGCGTGCCGGTGATCGAGAGCCGGGACTACCTGCACCGCCTCGCGGGGCGCGACCTGCTTCACGGGGAGCTCCTGGCGGGCGAGTTCGAGGGCAGCCTGCCGGAGTTCGCGCGCTGGGCGAACTCCCACATGAAGAATCCGTCGCGCGAGATTCTGATGGGCGGCGAGATCGTCGAAGAGATGCCGCGCGGGAAGATCACGATCGCGCCCGGGACGACGCTGCAGCAGGCGCTGATCGCGTTCGCGAAGAGCTCCGGAGTGTCGCCGTACGTCGTGCTGCTCGGAGATGTCAATCCGCTGAGCGGCAAGCAGATCGCGCACCCGAACGCCTGGCGGGGAGCGTTCCTGCAGGACCTGGGCGAATGGCTGCCGACGGAAGAGGAGCTGCGGCGTGCGACCGGGGTCAACCCCTAGATCGGACCGCCCGTCCTAGGTCAGCCGCTCCTCGAGGACGCGGATGATGTATCCGATGATCAGCAGGTTCGGCAGGCGGCCGCGCATGTCATCGAGCTCGAGTCCCTTGCGCGCGCACTCGTCGGCGAACTGATCTCCGTACGACGCGAAGAACTCGAGCATGTCCATGCTCACGTTCTTCGCGAGCATCGTGTTGATGTCCGCGGAGTCGAGGTCGTCGAAGAGCTCGGTGAACTCCAGCGCAATCTCTCGACCCGTCATCTGCACACGTCCATCTGCGCGATCCCTTCGACTCGGCGTTGGCGACGGCGGACCGGAGCCGTCGCGCGCAGCGATCATGCCAGCGGCAAAGCGCCGGAGTCAACGCCGTTTCCGACGAGGAATCGCGGAGATACGCCCTCCGGGGAGCTCCGGAGCGCAGCTGCACAGGCGTTTTCGACGCAAGTACTCCGCTACAGGCTCGGCGACTCACGGGTTTCGCGCGGATCACCGCGAAACTCGATCTCGAGCGCGCCCTCGTCGTCGGGGATCGCCGGAGAGCCCTCGAGCAGCGACTCGCGCACGAGCACCGGCGCGCCCGTGCGCAGCGCGACGGCAATCGCGTCGCTCGGACGGGCGTCGATCGAGAGCGAGCGCCCGCGCGATTCCACCTCGATCACCGCGTAGAACGTGCCCTCGCGGAGCTCCGTCACGAGCGCGCGGCTGACGCGCCCCTCGAGGCCCTCGAGCAAGTCCTTCCACAGATCGTGAGGATTGGGCCGGACGATCGGCTCGCGCTCGAGGGCGCTCGAGATCGACTGCGCCTCGAACTCGCCGATCCAGATGCGCAGGCTGCGCCCGGCATCGCCGTCCTCGACGAGGTCCACGACGGGAGTGTAAGTCCGCGGATCGAGTCGGACTCCCGCTACGTGCACGGCGCGCAACGTTTCGCTCGCGAGCTCTGGCTGGCACGCCGGCGCGAGCACCACGCAGGTCGCGAACGCGAGCACGCGGAGGTGTGATCGGCTCGAACCGGATCCGCTCGGCAACTGCGGCCCTCCCGCGTCTACCCCCGGTTCGGAACCGTATCACGAACGACGGCGCGCATGAGCACGCACCATCTTCGGTGTAAGCTCGCGGCAATGGCAGAAGCGCGGACCGTCACCGCACTCGTGCTGGGTGCGATCACCCGTGACCTCCAGGCGGGGAGCGAGAGCTCGCCCGGAGGTGTGGTGCACTACGCGGGTCGCGCGTTCGCCGCGCTCCGCGCGCGCACGCGAGTGGTCACACGCGTGCGCGAGGCGGACGCCGCGGAGCTGCTCGCTCCGCTCGTCGCGGCGGGAGTCGAGATCTGCGCTCTGCCGAGCGCTTCCACCACCACCTACGCGAACGACTACAGCGGCAGCGAGGATCGCCACGACCTGCTCGCGACTTCGGATCCGATCGGACCGGACGATCTGCCGGCTTCGTGGCGCAGCGCCGACGCGATCCACCTCGGCCCGCTGCACCGCGACGACATTCGCGCCGAGACGCTCGCGACCCTCTCGGGCTTCACGGGGATCGACCTGCAGGGTCTCGTGCGGCTGGCGGGCGAGCACGGCACGCGGCTCGCCGCGAATCCCGAGCTGAAGGACCACCTGGCCCACGTGAACGTCGCCAAGGCCAGCGAGGAGGAGCTCGCGGTCCTGCTCGAGGATCGCAGCCTCGAGGCCTTTCGTAGCGCGCACGGACTCGACGAGCTTCTCGTGACGCGGGGCGAACGCGGCGCGCTGGTCGTGACACGATCGGGTGTCACCGAGATCGCGACCCCACGGGTTCCGCGGCGCTTCCCGGTCGGCGCCGGCGACGTCTTTCTCGCCGCCTACCTGTACGCGCGCGCGAGCGGACGGAGTCCGAGCGAGGCGGGTGGCTTCGCTGCGCAGAGGAGCGCCGCTCACGTCGAGCACGGCCTCGCGGGCGCGTCCGGTAGAGGTGAAGCGGGGCCATGAGCGGTCGCGCGCTTGCTGGACTCGCCGCGGGCCTGCTGCTGGTCGGCTGCCTCGGTACGCTCCACATCGACCCGCAGCCGCCGGAGCCCGCGCCAACCCCGGTGCCCGACCGCTTCGTCGCGGAGCAGCCGCCGGAGCTCGTGGCGTCCGACGTGGAGGGTTGTCAGGCCGCGCCCGCGCTCGACCCGACGCTGCACTACTGCGAGGCGAGCGAGTGCTGGTACCGCTTCGCGATGAACCGCTGGTATCTCGCGTTCGCCTGGAACGGCAACTGGTTCCCGGTGAGCCGTGCGGAGCTTCCGCCGGGACTGGCGAAGATCACGCCCGCGACCCGGGTCGAGACCGTGAAGACCCGCGAGGAGCGGCTCGAGGAACTCGAGCGGAAGCTCGAGAAGCTCGAGGGCGAGGAGCTAGACGGCGAGCAGCAGGCGCCGTAGCTCGCCGACGCTCGCGGCCAGAGACGTCGGTGACGGCGCCTGCAGCTCCTCGCACGTTCCGTACCCGTAGGTGACGGCGATCGAGTCGATGCCGTTCGATCGCGCGCCGTGCACGTCGTGCTCTCGATCTCCGACCATCACCGCGCGGCGGGCCGCCTCTCCGCCGAGTCCCGCGAGCACGGCGGCGATGATCTCGGCCTTCGCGACCCGGGTGCCGTCGAGATGGCTGCCGACGACGAGATCGAAGTGCCGGGCGAGATCGAAGTGCTCGAGAATCCGCTCCGCGAAGACGGTGGGCTTGGAGGTCGCCAGGCAGACGCGCCGGCCCGACTCGCGCAGCTCGCGAAGCAGAGCCGGGATCCCGTCGTACACCGAGTTCTCGTACAGGCCTTGCCGCGAGAAGTACTCGCGGTAGTCGTCGACGGCGCGCTTGGCCTCCGCGGCAGCGAAGCCGAGCCGCTCGCTGAACGATTGCGCGAGCGGCGGGCCGATGAACGGCTCGAGCTGATCGGCGTCGGGCGGCTCGATTCCGCGCTTGCGCAGCGCGTACTGCACGGAGCGCGTGATGCCAGGCTTCGGATCGGTGAGCGTTCCGTCGAGATCGAAGAGCACCGCGCGGAAGCGCGCGGATCCGCCGACTCGCGCTCCGCTCACTGTGAAGCCTCGGTGATCTCGATCATCCGCTCCAGTGCCCGCCGCGCGTCGCTCGCGACGCGCTCGCGACCCGCCGCGTCGAGCCGCTCTCGCGCTCCGCTGACCTCGTCGACCATGTCACCTGCCAGCACCCGGTTCAGGTCGGGAACACGGCCTCGCGACAGAAGATCGAGAAGCGCGACGAGATGGGGCGGATCGTTCCGCGACATCGTCGCGCAACCGCAGCCGGCGAAGGGCTCGTCGGGAACGTCGGCGAGGTGGACGACGCTCACGCCGCGAACGGCCGACTGCTCGCGAAGATTTCGCACGAAGTGACCCTCCGTGCCGACCGCGACGCGGGACCCGGGCTCGAGCTTCATCACGTGCGACCAGAGCCAGCTCGTGGAGCCGCTACCGTCGGCCAGATCGACGACCTCCTTCGGCGTCTCCGGGTGCACGACGACGGAGTATCCGCGCGCGCGCCAGTGGGCCACGTGCGCGGGCTTGAAGATCGTGTGCACGCCGCAGAAGCCGCCCCAGAGGATCAGCTCCGCGGAGTCCAGCGCCGCGACCTGCGCGGCCGAGACGTCTGCGCCTTCGTGCCCGGCCGGGAGCAGCGCGATCCGCGCCGGATCGATGCCGACGCGCGCCGCGACGTTGCGCCCGAGGTGCTGGTCTGGAACGAAGAAGATCCGCCGCCCCTGCGCGCGCGCCCAGCGCATGATCGCGGCGGCGTTCGAGCTCGTGCACACCGCTCCGCCCGTGCGCCCGGCCAGCGCCTTCACGCGCCCCGAGGTGTTCATGTACGCGACCACCAGCAGGTCGTCTCCGAAGCGCGCGCGGAGTTTCTCGAACGCAGGCGCCAGCATGAACTCCTTGGCCATCATCTCCATGGTGCAGCCGGACTTCGGATTCGTGATGAAGACCTGTTGGTCTGGCCGCGCGAGGAGCGCGATCGACTCCGCCATGAAGTGCACCGCCGACTCGACGAAGATCCGCTTCTCGGGGTGGAGCACGGCTTCGCGCGCCAGCTGATAGGAGTCGGCGACGAGCCCTCCGTAGCGCTCGACGAGCTTCACGATCTCGCCGCCCATGTAGTAGTGCGCGAGCAGGATCAGCTCGGGCCCCAGCGCCGCGCGCGCGCGCTCGATGTAGCCGTCCATCCACGGCAGCACCGTGCCTGGCAGGCGGTCCGGCAGCGCCAGGTACTCCTCGGCGTACGGCTTGAACTCGGGCTGATACCAGTCGAGCGGAAGATCGGTCTGGCAGATCGGCACGTCGGGAAGGACGGTCATGCTTCGGGGGGATGGCATGGCCGGAAACCTAGCATGCGCAGAGCGGGGTCAGATCTGGCCGGCTCGCGTCAGATGGTCGGCGGAAAACTCGACGGGCTTCTCGAGCGCCGCGGTTCGCAGCTCGCATTCGCGCACCGCGCAGCCGCTACAGTGAGCGGGCTGACACGGGTCGAGGTGGACGATGAACTCGGCCTCGCTCTCGAAGGCGCGCCGGAGCTCGGCCTCGAGAAGATCGCCGCTGCGGTGCGCATCTTCCATGGTGAAGTAGCGCGGCACGACCAGGTGCAGATCGACGTGGTGGCGGTGTCCGGACGCGCGGCTGCGCAGCTGATGGATGTCGCACCACTCCGGCCTTCGCACCGACTCGATGCGCTGCGCGAGCCGGACCAGGAGCGAGAAGTCGGCCTCGTCGAGAAGCCCGGTGAGGGAGCGGCGCACGACCGCGCCGCCCGCCCAGAGGATGTTCCCCGAGACGAGCAGCGCCACGATCGGATCCAGGAGGGTGTAGCCAGTGAATTGCACCACCACGAGCGCTGCGATTCCCGCGGCCGTGGTGACGGTGTCGGTCAGCACGTGGATGCCGTCGGCGCGAAGTGCCTGCGAGTGCTCGCGCCGGGCCACGCCGAGCAGGAACAGGCCGAGCGCGAGATTGGCGACCCCCGCAGTCGCCGAGATCGCCACGCCCGTGCCGATGTGCTCGAGCACGGCGCCGCTCACGATCCGGCGCACCGCTTCGATCGCGATCAGCAGCGCCGCCGCGAAGATCATCGCGCCCTCGATCATCGCCGAGAGCGTCTCTGCCTTGCCGTGCCCGTACGGGTGGTCCGCGTCCGGCGGGCGCCGCGAGACCGCGACCGTATAGGTCACGAGCGCCGCCGCGATCACGTTCACGACCGACTCCGCCGCGTCCGCGAGAAGCGCGACCGAGCCGGTGGACAGGTACGCGGCGGCCTTCATCCCCAGGATCGCGACGCTCGCGACCAGCGAGACGACCCCCGCGCGGACGGCGGCATCCCCGCGTCTGATTGCGACCGAACTCACCCGGACACCATAGCGCCCCTGGCGAGCGAGCAGGCGCTGCCCGGGGGCGCTATGCTGCGGCGCGCTTCGGGGCGTAGCGCAGCTTGGTAGCGCGCTTGGTTCGGGACCAAGAGGTCGCCGGTTCAAATCCGGCCGCCCCGACCAGATCTTTCCTAGCGGCCTCGCTTCGTGTCCTCGGGTGCGGGGCTCGCGGGCGGGGCGCCGGGCAGCGGCCGATCGGCGTTGGTCTTGATCCGGATCGACGGCCACGGCGAGGCCTCGCGGCTCGGCTCGCGGCGCAGGAGCGCGCGACACACGCCGTTCTCGAGCCGGCCTGTCGCGGCCATGGCCCCGGCCACCGAGAGCGCCGGGGCGCCGGTCGTGAGCGAGGCGCCGCTCACCAGGGACTCGCGGACCGCCCAGGGCTCGAGGTCCGGGCGCGAGCCGCTGACGAGAAGCGCTGCGCCCGCGGTCAGGCCCACGGCGGCAAGCGAGCCCGCGTGCGGGGCGACGCGTCGGTCCGCGATCGAGGACCGGTCGTTGCGCGGGTTCGACACGGCCGCGGAGATCTGACCGTCGACCTGGACGCGCTGCGGCAGCGAGAGGTCCGGCGCGCGCTCTGCGGACGCGGCCACGTCTGCGATGACGAGCGCGCGGAGCGGGCGAAGCAGGACGTCGCTGCTCTCCGCGTCGAGCCACGGATCCCAGACGACCCCCGTCCCGCCGCCGTTCTGCTCCAGCCAGGACTGGCGCCAGTGCGACGGGTACGCGCCGCTCTCGCCGGGCTCGTCGCCCGGACCGCAGATCGCGATCGCGCAGTTGTCCTCGGCGAAGAGCAGCGCGTCGTGCAGGATCCAGTGCGGCCGCTCGCCGGGCCACGCGCAGGTCAGCACGCGGGCACGCTCGCCGACCGCGTAGGCGATTCCCGCCGCGCGCGCCCAGGTCGAGCTGCGCAGCTCGGCGGGCAGCGCTTCGGAGTCGGCCATTCGCGGATCCTGATCGGAGTCGCGGGCGAGGCTCGTTCGCGGATTCTCCTGCACGTCGACCGCGAGGATCTGCGCGCGCGGCGCGACGCCGAGCGGCAGGCCCGCGCCGCCAGCCCCGGCGGCGAGCGAGGCGAGAGCGGTTCCGTGGCCCCAGGTCCGCCGGGTGCGATCCGAGGCGCCGTCCCAGTCCGTGACGTCGCCAACGACACCGAGCGCGAGCCGGGCCGACGCTCCGTCGCGAGCGATCGCGAGCTGCGCAAGGTTCGCGCCGAAGCGATCCCCCGGGACTCCGTTCCCGTCGAGATCGTCGCCGTCGCGCTCCGAGGCCTTGTCGAGCAGGTTCCCCGCCAGAGCCGCGTGGTTCACGTCGATGCCCGTGTCGATCACCGCCAGCCTGACCCCGTCGCCCTGCTCGTCGCTCCAGACCTGCGGAGCGCCGATCGCGACGAGCTCGCCAGGCGCGGCATTCGCCGCGACTCGATTCGAGCTCGCGCGCGAGACACTCGAGCGATAGGCATCGGTCTCGGGATCGACGATACGAGTCACTTCGCCGAGCGCAGTCGGCCAGTCCGCGCCGGCCCGCACGCGCAGGAAGGCGCCATCCGCGGGCAGGTAGCTCTCCGGGTATACGTTCGCGTCGCCGCGCAGCCAGCTCACGGCCTGGTAGAAGTTGGTCTGCTCGGGCAGATCGATCGCGATCCACAGTCCGAGACCGACGGCATCGCGCGCGCCCGTGCGATCGAAGGGGAAGGCGGGAAGCGCAAGCGCGGAGAGCGCGCGCAGCTTGGCGTCGAGGGACGGAAGGCCGACGCCCGCTCGCGCGACCGGCTCGCGGAACGGCTCCGGAAGCTCGCGAAGCTTGAACAGCACCACGCCGCCCTGGTACGGATCGGCCACGGGAAGAGTGCGCGAATCGGTGTAGGTCAGCTGCGCCTCGGCGCGCAGTTCGCCGGCCTGACACAGGACGGAGACGGGCGCGGCAAAGGCGGGCGAAGGCAATCGAATGCCCTCGGGGCCGAGCTCGAGCGCTTCCCCGTCCGAGAGCTGACAGCTGGCATCGGCCGCGCCCGTGCCCAGGACACGAAGGGTCGCCGTCTCGCCCAGACGCGCGCTCGAATTGCGCGGCTCGATTCGCAGCCCGTCCGCCGCGCCCGGCGCCGGCGCAGGCCGCCAGAGCGGCGCAAGCGCGGGCAGCGGCGACAGAACCGTCGCGCAGCCGCAGAGCCAGAGACACACGCCCGCCCAGACGAACCCGAGGAATCCCCTTCTCATGCGGGAGTCTTCGGGAAAAGTCGCCTGGAGCTTATGCCCGGTTCAGTCGACGAACGCGCGCAGCACCCTCGCCCGGCTCGGATGCCGCAGCTTGCGCAGCGCCTTGGCCTCGATCTGGCGGATGCGTTCGCGCGTGACCGCGAAGTCCTGGCCGACCTCTTCGAGCGTGTGGTTCGAGCGCTCGCCGATGCCGAAGCGCATCTTGAGCACCTTCTCCTCGCGCGGCGTCAGCGTCGAGAGCACCTTGCGCGTGTGCGCGGCCAGGTTGCGCTGGATCACCTCGTCGGTGATCGAGAGGCGCTTCTTGTCCTCGAGGAAATCGCCGAGGTGGCTGTCCTCGTCCTCTCCGATCGGCGTCTCGAGGGAGATGGGCTCCTTGGCGATCTTGAGCACCATCTGCACCTTCTCGAGCGGCATCTCCATCTCTTGCGCGATCTCTTCAGGCATCGGCTCGCGACCGAGCTTCTGCACCAGATAGCGCTGCGCACGCACGAGCTTGTTCATGGTCTCGATCATGTGCACGGGGATGCGAATCGTGCGCGCCTGGTCGGCGATCGCGCGCGTGATCGCCTGCCGGATCCACCAGGTCGCGTAGGTCGAGAATTTGTAGCCGCGCTGGTACTCGAACTTGTCGACGGCCTTCATCAGGCCGATGTTGCCCTCCTGGATCAGATCCAGGAACTGCAGCCCGCGGTTCGTGTACTTCTTGGCGATCGAGACCACCAGCCGGAGGTTGGCCTCGATCAGCTCGCTCTTCGCCTGCCCCGCGCGCTCCTTCGCGCGCTCGAAGACGACCAGCGAGTGGCGCGTCTCTTCGAGCGTGCAGCGGGCCTCGTGCTCGATGGTCTGGATCCGGCGCTGGCCGGCCTGCACGTCCTTTTCGGCGACGAGGATCGCCTCGGCATTGCCCCCCAGCTTCGCCAGCGCCTTCTTGCCCGGGATCGAGCGGCGGCGCGATTGCGACGCGAGCGTCAGGAACGCCTCCGGATCCGCGACACCGAACGGCGTCACGATCGCGCGAAGCTGCCGGAACTCCTCCTCCAGGTTGCGGATGAAGCCGTGCAGCTCCTCGGCGAGCACGTAGATCGACTCCTTGAGCATTCCGGTCTCGCGGATGCGCTGGGCGTTGCGCATGCGGATCTCGTCGATCTCACCCTCGAGCCGCGCTCGCGTCTCCTTGCTCGTGCGCGGGTTGGAGAGCACGCGCAGGCGCCGCTGCACGTCGGCCTGTGCGCGGCGAAGCTGAGTCAGGACTCCCAGCAGCTTCTGCTTCTTGTCGTCGAGCGTCTCGGTCTCGCCCTCGGCGATCTGCGGGAACAGATCCTTCACCTCGCGCTTGCCGCGGCGGATGTCGTCGCCCATCGCGAGCAGCTTCTCCACCGCCACGGGGCTCTTCAGGATCTCGGCCAGCGCCGAGTTCTCGCCGCTCTCGATGCGCTTTGCGATCTCGACCTCGCCCTCGCGCGTGAGCAGCGAGACCGCGCCCATCTCGCGCAGGTAGACGCGCACCGGATCGTTGGAGCGATAGCCCTCGTACTCCTCGGACGAGGACGGCCGCCTGCGGGTCTCGGGCTTGCGCATCATCACGGGTGGCTGCCAGGCGCGAACCGCGACCGAATGGCGCCGGAAGAGCGCGAGCACCTCTTCGAGCTTCTCTGGCGCGCCGAGCACGTGATCGGGGAGGACGCGCAGGAGCTCGGTGCCGTCTACGTGACCGTTCTCCTTCCCCTTGCGCAGAAGCTGCCGGAAGCTCTGCGGGTGGGAGCCGTCTCCAACACCGTTGTGCGTCGAGAAGCGTCCGTTGCGCTTCGCGCCGGAACTCGGGGCGGCAGAACTCCGGCGTATCGCCTTGCCGGGTGCGGCAGTCTGCTCGACGAGTGCGTGCGAGTTGCGCTTCGGGGTGTTCGTCTTGGGGAGTTTGGGTTGTGCCATTTGGGGGGGAACTCCTTGGGCATCCGAGGGAAGAAAAAGTTAGACCTGCCGCACCTTCTTCTGCAGATCGTGCCGTCGGGACGTGATCCGCTGAAGCTCTTCGTCGATCTCGTTCTGTTCGGCCGGATCCGTGCAGGATCCACGCCGTTCCTCGAGCACGCGCTTGCTCGCCGTGAGCTTCGCGATCTCGAGCTTCGCGAGGCAGTCGGAGACGCTGCGCGCAGCGCTGCGCGAGTCGAGCTGCGGGGCCTCGGCGATGATCCGCCCGAGGAGCGCCTTCTGCTCGTCAGCGAGCTCCTGCGAGTCCGGGGACAGAAGACTTGCCGCCCCGCTGCGACCGCTCGAAGCGCAGGCGGCCTGCAGCTTGGCCAGCAGCTCCACTCCGGCGTCGTTCGGGAGCCAGTCGGATTCGAGCGCGTCGAAGAGCTCGAGCGTCTCGGGGTGCGCGGCGAGCGTGGCGATCAGCATGCGCGCGATCGGCGGGATCTCTTCCTGTCGGGGCGCGCGCGCGGTCGCTGCCGCGCCAGGCACCGGCCGCGGAGCTTCGCGTTCGGCGCCCTGACGCAGCGCCTCTTCCAGGGCGGCTGGCGGGATCTCGAGCCGGCTCGACAGCAGGCGCACGTAGGCGGCCCGTTCCACCGGGTTCGAGAGCGCGCGCAGATGGGGCGCAACACTTCGCGCGGTATCGGCCGCCGCCCACGCATGGCCCGCGCCTTCCTTCAGCGCGCGCTCGATCAGGTGGTCGAGCAGCGGCACCGCGCTCTCGACGCAGGCGCGCAGCGCGGCGACGCCCGAGTTCGCGACCAGCGTGTCGGGGTCCTCGCCGAGCGGAAGGAAGGCCGCTCGCACGCGAAGGCCCTCCGCGAGCAGGATGGGAAGCGCTCGCTCGGCAGCGGCCTGACCTGCGACGTCCCCGTCGAAGAGCAGCACGACTTCGGTCGCGTAGCGGCGAATTCGCCTGGCATGCGCCTGCGTCACGGCGGTTCCGCAGGGAGCCACGCCCTCGGGAAGTCCCGCCCGGTGCAGCGCGAGCAGGTCGAAATAGCCCTCGACGACCAGCACGCGCCCGCGCTCGCGGATCGCCTCGAGCGCCTGCGGCACGCCGAAGAGCGCGCGGCTCTTCTTATAGACGGGCGTCTCGGGGGTGTTCAGGTACTTCGGCGGCTCGCCTCCGAGGCCCCGCCCGCCAAAGCCCGCGACCTGACCGGTTGGCTCGAGGATCGGGAAGACGACCCGCGCGCGGAATCGATCGTAGTGGCCGTCTCCGCTTGGGCGCCTGGCGATCAGACCCGCGAGCTCGGCCTCTTCGACCGAGATGCGCGAGCGGCGCAGGTGCTGCAGGAGCCCGTCCCAGCCTTCGGGCGCCCAGCCGATCCTGAATCGCTCGGCGAGATCCTCGGGGATGCCCCGCGCAGCGAGGTACTTCCGCGCGGCCTCTCCCTCCGGACGTCGCAGGCTGTTGAGGAAGAAGGCGGCCGCGGCCTCGTTCGCGCGGAATGCCGCCGCCACCTGGCCTTCGTCGCCACCGCCGGTTTCGGGAACCGCGATCCCGAGCTCGCGCCCGAGCACGCGAATCACGTCCGGGAAGTCGAGGCCCTCCGTGCGCATGCGGAATGCGAACACGTCACCCCCGGCGCCGCAGCCGAAGCAGTAGAAGATCTGCTTGTCGGCGTGGACCTGGAACGAGGCGGTCTTCTCGTCGTGGAAAGGACAGAGCCCCCAGAAGCGGCTGCCCGCCTTCTTGAGCGTCACGTGCCGGCCGACGATCGCGACGATGTCAGCCCGGTCGCGGATCTCCGAAACGACGTTCTCGGGGATTCGGCCCACTCCGCCCTGCGCCCCCTACCCGTTCAGACCAACGTGGCATTCGACCCGACATGAGAAAGGCCCGGGCAGGGTCTGCCTCGGGCCTCATGCTGCTTCCTAAACTTGCGCCTTGAGCTTCTTCAGCGCTCGCTTCCGGGCGGCGAGCGTCTTCTTCTTGTTGCGGACGCTCGGCTTCTCGTAGTGCTCGCGCTTGCGAAGCTCGTACATCAGCCCGGCCTTCTCGCACTGCTTCTTGAAGCGCTTGAGAGCGCTCTCGAAGGACTCGTTCTCCTTCAGCTTCACACCAGGCAAAAGCACTCCTCGCTCTACGGCTCGCGGTGTTTCCTCGACCCGCCCCACTCCAGACGACCAGTCCCCGAAGCGGCACGCTGCAGGTGAGAAAGCGAAGGGGAGGACTGGGGGGCTTGCTCAGGTCATCGCGCGGCGCTGCGGGCGGAAGACTCGTCCTGAAACACGTTCCAGGCTGAAACCGATCCCCTCGCATCGCCAGAACATCCAACTCTTTCAGCTACTTACAAGGATGACCTAGCAGCGGCGGAAGCTAGCACAGGGCTTTTGGACCGCGCAACACTTGCCCGTAACAGAGGCCCCGGATGGCGATTGGTCGGGCCGGTTTCGCCCGCTCACGACGTGATTGGTCGGACCAATATCCCGCGCGCGGCCAGGTAGGTCTTGGCCTGCGGCACTCGGAAAGTTCCGAAGTGGAAGATGCTCGCGGCGAGAACCGCCGACGCGCCGCCGCCGGCGACGCCGTCATCGAGCGCCTCGCGCAGATGCTCGAGAGTTCCGGCTCCGCCGGATGCGATCACGGGAATCGAGACAGCGCGAGTCACTGCGCGCGTGAGTTCCAAGTCGTAGCCGTCGCGCGTTCCGTCCCGATCCATGCTCGTGAGCAGGATCTCGCCCGCGCCGAGTGCCTCGACGCGCGCAGCCCACTCGACCGCGTCGATCCCGGTCGGGCGCCGACCCCCGTGTGTGTAGACCTCCCAGCCCGACTGAGGAGCCTGCGAGTCGCGGCGGCGAGCGTCGACGGCGACGATCAGGTTCGCCGAGCCTAGCTGATCGGCAGTCTCTCGCACGAGATCGGGACGGACGACGGCCGCGGAGTTGACCGAGACCTTGTCCGCGCCGGAGCGAAGCAGAGCGCGAACGTCCGCGACAGATCGCACGCCACCACCCACCGAGAACGGGATCGTGAGTCGGTCGGCCGTGCGCGCGACCAGGTCGAGCATCGTCGCGCGGTTCTCGTGAGACGCGTTGATGTCGAGCAGGCAGAGCTCGTCCGCTCCCTGCGCGTCGTACGCCGCGCCCACCTCGACCGGATCCCCGGCGTCGATCAGGTCGACGAACTGCACGCCCTTCACGACGCGGCCGTCCTTCACATCGAGACAGGGAATGATTCGCTTGGTCAGCACGCCCGGAGCCTCGCGATCGCATCCTCGACGCGGATCGCGCCCGAGTAGATCGCCTTGCCCACGATCGCCCCGGAAATCACGCGCGCGCGAGCCAGCCGCTCAAGGTCCTCGATCGACCCCACGCCGCCGGAGGCCAGCACCGGAAAGGGCGAGCGGCGCGCGAGCGCGGCGGTGGCCTCGACGTTCGGCCCGCCGAGCAGGCCGTCGCGGCCGATGTCCGTGTGCAGAACCGCCGCGAGGGGAAGCTTCGCGAAGCGCTCCAGCACCTGCTCGACCGTCTCGGCGCGGATCTCGCGCCAGCCGCGCACGGCGACCCGGCCTTCGCGCGCGTCCAGGCCGAGGATGATCCGGTCCGGGAACAGGGTCGCAAGCTCCATCAGCAGCTCCGGCTGCTCGAGCGCGGCCGTGCCGATCACGACGCGCGCTGCGCCGGCCGAAAGGACCTCCTTGACTCGCTCGCGGGTTCGCATCCCACCGCCGACTTGCACCGAAAGCCGCGGGCAGGCCGCGAGAATCTTGCGAATCTCCGCGTCATTCCCGGCGCGACCGTCGCGAGCTCCGTCGAGATCGACGACGTGGACGCGTCGGGCCCCGGCAACCTCGAAGCCGCGGGCGACCTCGACCGGATCGAAGTCGTAGCGGGTCTCGCGGTCGTAATCCCCCTGCTCCAGCCTGACGACGCGGCCGCCTCGCAGGTCGATGGACGGGATCAGCTCCACGGCCGGACGTCCGCGACCAGCGCGAGCGCCAGCCGATTCGCACCATAGACCGCGAGATCTGCCGCGGTCACCCAGCGAAAGCCGCGCTGCCAGGCCCGGCCCAGGGAGCCGAGGTCTTCCGACAGGGCCCGCTGGGTCTCGTTGTAGACTCCCGACCAGAGCAGCACCCCGCCGGGCGCGCGAAGCTCGAGCTGGAACCAGACGGCGGCGGGCTGGTTCGTGCCGCCCGGCCCGCCGGTCCGCTCCACGTAGCGCCGCACCACGCCAGTCAGAATGGCGTCGGCCCCGAACTGACGGCGCAGCAGCTCTCCGCCAGCCGGGCCGAGGACTCCGGGCACGCGCACGGCCTCGTCGGGCGGAACGATCTCGAAGCTCGACGCCTGCGTCATGGCTTGAAGAAAACGCGTCGTGACCACTGCGGCCGCCTCGGAATCTGCGGAAGCACCGGCGACCGGATCGCTCGCGAACGGCAGGATCACGATCTTGCGGATCGCAGGCGGGGGCTGCGGCTCGCGAAGCTGGGTCGAGATCGGCACCGCACAGCCGAGCAGCAAGCCGACGGCGGCCGCGAGCACCAACGCTCTCACGGCATCCACGCGCAGAATCTCTCGAGTAGCTCGAGGCCCGCTCGCTGGCTCTTCTCGGGGTGAAACTGCACTCCGACGCAGCTTCCGCGCCCGATCGCCGAGGCGAAGCTCTCACCGTAGTCGGTTCGCGCCAGACAGAACTCGTCGGGAACGTTCGTCGCGCGATAGCCGTGCACGAAGTAGAAGTACCCCTCCGCGATCACCGGGTGATCGACCACCGGCTTCACCTGGTTCCAGCCCATGTGAGGTATGGGAAGCTCGCGGGACTCCGGGAAGCGTGCGACTCGGCCTGGAATGACGCCGATGCAGGGGCCGATTCCGCCTTCCTCCGCCTCTTCGAGCAGGACCTGCAGCCCGAGGCAGATGCCCAGAAACGGTCGGCCGGCAGCAACGTGCGCGCGAATCGCGTCATCGAGGCCCCCCTTCCGCAGCGCGGCCATCGCCTGGCTCACCGAACCCACGCCGGGGAGCACCACGCGCCGCGCCGCGCGCAGGTGGCTCCCCGAGTCGGTGACGCGCGGGCGCGCGCCGATCCGCTCGAACGCGCGGGAGACGCTGCGCAGATTTCCCATCCCGTAGTCGACGATCACGACCTCTTCGCCGGCTGCGCTCATAGCGAGCCCTTGGTGGAGAGCGCGCCGCGGATGCGCGGGTCGGGCGTGGTGGCCTGGTCGAGCGCGCGCCCGAGCCCCTTGAAGATGGCCTCGATCACGTGGTGCACGTTGTGGCCGTAGCTCCGCTCGACGTGCAGGTCGATGCCGCCGTTGCTGCTGAACGCGTACAGGAAGTCCTCGACCAGCGCCGCGTCGAAGTCCGCGACCCAGTCGCGCGCGAGTTCCACGCGGTACACGAGGTAGGGCCGGTTCGACAGGTCGAGATCGACCTGAACGCAGGCATCGGCCATCGGAATCCGGGCCGAGCCGAAGCGACGCAGGCCGGCTCCGTCGCCGATCGCGCGGCGCAGCGCCTGTCCGAGCACGATTCCCACGTCCTCGACCGTGTGGTGTTGGTCGACCTGCAGGTCGCCCTTGGCGCGCACTTGCAGGTCGAAGAGGCCGTGCCGCGCGAACGAGTCGAGCAGGTGGTCGAAGAAGGGCATGCCCGTCTCGATCTGCGCCTCGCCGCTTCCGTCGAGGCGAAGTTCGATCGTGATCTCCGTCTCGCGCGTCTTGCGAGCGACCGTGGTCTCGCGCTTCATTCGAATTCTCCTTGGGAGCAGTCGGCTAGGGAACCGGATCTAGGGCTTGCGGTCCAGCCCGGGCGGCCGGCTCTCCAGCCGGATCTCGAGCGCGCGCGAGTGCCCGTCCAGGCCCTCGAGGCGCGCGAGCCGGGTTGCAGCCGGCGCGATGCGCCGGAAGGCCGCCTCGCCCAGGTCGATCAGGCTGATCCGGCGCTGGAAATCCTCGACGCCGACGACCGAGAAGAAGCGCGCGGTTCCGCCGGTGGGCAGGACGTGGCTCGGGCCCGCGGCGTAGTCGCCGATCGGGACCGGGCTGAAGCCGCCCAGGAAGATCGCGCCCGCACAGTCGATTCTCGCAAGACAGGCGTCCGGATCGGCCACGCAGAGCTGCAGGTGCTCCGCTCCGTAGCGATTGGCGAGCTCGCAGGCCTCGACCAGATCGCGCGTCACGATCAGCAGGCTGCGATCGCCGAGCGACCTGCGCGCCGTGCTCTCGCGCGAGAGCATGGGAAGCTGCCGAGAGATCTCCGCCGAGACGGCGGCGGCGAGCTCGGCGCTCGGCGTGGCCAGCACGACGCTCGCGAGCGGATCGTGCTCCGCCTGCGCGAGCAGGTCGGCAGCGACGAAATCCGCGCGCGCCGCCGAGTCGGCGACGATGAAGACCTCGCTCGGGCCCGCCTCGGAATCGATGGCGACCTGTCCGAAGACCTGGCGCTTCGCCTCTTGGGTATGGGCGGTCCCGGGTCCGACGATCTTGTCGACGCGGTGGATTCGCTCGGTGCCGAAGGCCAGCGCCGCGATCGCGTGTGCGCCGCCGACGCGGCAGACGCGCGTCACGCGGGCCAGCCGCGCGGCCGCCGCGACCGCCGGGTGGAGCTGCTTTCCGGGGCTGCACATCTGCCGTTCCGGAACGCCCGCGACTTCTGCGGGAATCCCGAGCATCAGCGTGGTCGAGGCGAGCGGCGCCGCGCCGGCCGGAACGTAGAGGCCGACGCGGGCGATCGGCCGGACGATCTGGCCCAGCCGTTCGTCCGGCGCCCGACTCGTCCAGCTTTCCGGTACGTGGAGGCTGTGGAACCGGCGCACCCGCTCCGCCGCGAGCTCGAGCGCCTCGTGATCGTCTCGCGGCAGCTGGGTTGCGCTGGCCTCGAGCTCGGCCTCTGCGACCACGAGCTCTTCAGGTCGAAGGCGGTAGCCGTCGAACCGCTCGATCGCGTCGAGAACCGCGTCATCCCCGCGACGGCGCACGTCGTCCACGATCGCCGCGACCCGATCCTGAAGCTCGGCGCGCTCGACCGAGCGCCGCCGCTCAAGCGCGGCGAAGCGCGCTGCGAAGCCCGCGTCACCCGTCGCGACGCGCTCGATCACCGCTCGTGCCATGTGGCCGCCTACTCCGCCTCGCGGCGAATGCGACCGCCGAGCGCGGCGATCTTGGCCTCGATCCGCTCGTAGCCGCGGTCGATGTGATACACGCGCCGCACGCGCGTCTCGCCCGAAGCAGCCAGGCCCGCGAGCACCAGGCACGCGCTCGCGCGGAGATCGGTGGCCATCACCGGAGCTCCCGAGAGGCGGCAGGGACCGTTCACGACCGCGGTCTTCCCGTCGATCTCCACGTCCGCGCCGAGCCGGACCAGCTCCGGAACGTGCATGAATCGATTCTCGAAGATGTTCTCGCTGATCGCCGAGACCCCTTCGGCCTGCGTCAGCATGGCCATGATCTGCGCCTGCATGTCGGTGGGGAAGCCGGGGAACGGGGCGGTCTTGACGCGAAGACCCCGAAAACCGGCGGAGCGACGCACGCGCGCCCGGTCCGGCCCGACCTCCACCTCGAGACCGGTCTCGCGGAACTTGTCGAGCACGACTCCGAGGCTCTCGGGGGCGACCCCCGTGACCGTGACGTCGCCCCCGGGCAGCATCGCCGCCACCGCGAGCAGGGTTCCCGCCTCGATCCGGTCCCCAGCCACGAAGTGACGCAGGCCAGAGAGGCTCGTCACGCCCTGCACGACCAGGTGATCCGCGCCGGCCTGCTCGATCTGCGCCCCCATCGCGCGCAGCACCGTGATCAGCTCCGCGACCTCGGGCTCGCTGGCGGCGTTCTCGATCTCGGTCGTGCCTTCCGCGAGAACCGCGGCCATCAGCACGTTCTGGGTGCCGTTCACCGTCGGCAGATCGAAGACCACCCGCGCGCCGCGCAGGCGATTGACGCGCGCCTCGACGTAGCCGGACTGCAGCTCGATCTTCGCGCCGAGCGCGGCCATCCCCTTCAGGTGCTGGTCGACGGGCCGGGCGCCAATCGCGCAGCCGCCGGGAAGCGAGACGCGGGCGTGGCCGCAGCGGGCCAGCAGAGGTCCCAGAACCATGAAGGACGCGCGCATCGTGCGAACCAGATCGTACGGCGCCTCGATCTCGGTCGGCTCGCCGCCCTCGATCCGGAGCGTGTCGGCCGACTCCCAGCCGCCCCGAATGCCCAGTCCCGCGAGGATCTGGAGCATGGTGTCCAGGTCGCGGACGCGCGGCGCGTTGGCCAGTACCACGGGCTCGTCCGAGAGCAGTGACGCCGCCATCAGCGCGAGCACCGAGTTCTTCGAGCCGCTCGCCTGCACCGATCCGCGCAGTGGAACTCCGCCTTCGATCCGGAACTGGTCCATTCAAGCCTCCAGAAAGCGACCCACGACGACGCGCGGGATCCCGGCCAGGTCCGGGTACCGATCGACGGCCGCCGCGCCCGAAGCGCGAAGCAGCTCCTCCACCGCGTCGGCCTGCCCGACGCCGATCTCGAGCGCGAGATGCCCCGGCCGCTCGAGCAGCGCGGGCGCCTCGGCGCAGAGCCGGCGAACGGCATGCAGCCCATCCGGTCCGCCGTCGAGCGCCACTCTCGGCTCGTGACGCAGCTCCGGCGCGAGACCCGCGAGGTCGGCCTCCTGGACGTAGGGAGGATTCGAGACCACCAGGTCGAACGGCCCCGAGAGCACCCCGAGGCCGCTCGCCTCGACGAGCGTCACCCGGCCGCCGAAGCCGAGCTCGGCGAGGTTCTGACGCGCGATCTCCAGCGCGGCGGGCGAGCAGTCCAGCGCCACGATCTCCGCGTCGGGAAGCTCTCGCGCGAGCGCCGCACTCACGCAGCCGGAGCCGACTCCGAGCTCCGCGACGCGTCTCGGCTTCAAGTCGACCGCCACGCGCACCAGCGTCTCGGTCTCGGGCCTCGGGATCAGGACGTCGGGCGTGACGCGGAACTGCATCGACCAGAACTCGCGCACGCCGGTCAGGTAGGCGACCGGCCAGCGCTCCTTGGCGCGGCGGCGAACCAGCTCGCGGTAGCGCCCGCGGTCCTGCGCCGCGACCGGCTGATCGAAGGCCAGGTAGAGGTCCATCCGCTCCAGATCGAGCACGTGCGCGAGCAGCAGCTCCGCGTCCAGCCGCGGCGAGGGCACGTCGTGCTGCCGGAAGTAATCCGCGGTCCAGCGCACGAGGTCCATCAGCCTCCACTCCTCGGCGCTCATCGCGACTCCCGCAGCTCTTCGGCTTCGAGGCTCGTGCTCACCGCGTCGATCAGCTCGTCGATCTCGCCCTCGATCACGCGGTCGAGCTTGTGAAGCGTGAAGCCGACGCGGTGATCCGTGACGCGGTTCTGCGGGAAGTTGTAGGTGCGGATCCGCTCCGCGCGGTCGCCGCTGCCGATCTGCCCTTTTCGGGTCGCGGCGCGCTCGGAGTCGATGCGCTGCTGCTCCAGATCGAAGAGCCGCGCGCGCAGCACCTTGATGGCCTTGGCCTTGTTCTTGTGCTGGGACTTCTCGTCCTGGCACTGGACGACGAGCCCGGTCGGAATGTGCGTCACGCGGATCGCCGAGTCGGTCGTGTTCACGCTCTGGCCGCCCGGGCCCCCGGCGCGGAAGCGGTCGATGCGCAGGTCCTTCTCGTCGATCTGGATGTCCGCGGTGTCGGCCTCGGGCAGGACCGCGACGGTAGCCGTCGATGTGTGGATGCGGCCCTGCGACTCGGTGGTCGGAACGCGCTGGACGCGGTGAACGCCGCTCTCGTACTTGAGCCGCCCGTAGACGGCGGCGCCGCCGATGCTGGCGATCACCTCCCGGATTCCTCCGCCGTCACCCTCGGAGAGCGAGAGGACCTCGACGCTCCAGCCCCGACCCTGAGCGTAGCGGGTGTACATGCGGAACAGGTCGCCCGCGAAGAGCGATGCCTCCTCGCCGCCGGTTCCCGGCCGGATCTCGAGCACCACGCTCTTCTGGTCGCGCGGATCGCGAGGCGTGAGCAGCTTCACGATCTCGCCCTCGAGCTCGACCCGGCGGTCCTGCAGCGTGGAGAGCTCGGCCTTCGCGAGTTCCCGAATCTCGGGATCGGGATCGCCGGCGAGCTCCTCGTTCTCGGCGATTCCGGCGGCGACCTGCTTCCAGTCTCGGTAGGCGCCGATCAGCTCGCGCAGGCCGGCGAGCTCCTGGGTCAGCTCGCGGAGCTTGCCCGGGTCGCGGGCGAGCTCGGGCTGACCGAGCTTGTCCTCGAGCTCCTGGTAGCGAGCCTCGATTTCAGCGATGCGCTCGAACATGGGTCTTCCAGTCGGGACAGGTTAGCCACGACGGACCCGAGGGGGAGGGGAGAGGAGGGCGGGATTTCAGCCCTTCTTCTCGTAGCGGCGCCGGAACCGGTCCACCTTCCCGGCGGTGTCCACGATCTTCTGCTTGCCCGTGAAGAAGGGATGGCAGTTCGAGCAGATCTCCACGCGGATCTCGTTCGCCGTGGAGCGCGTCACGAACTCGTTCCCGCAGGCGCAGTGGACGCGGATCAGCTTGTACTCGGGATGGATGTCCGGCTTCATGGGGACGAGCACGATAGCCCGGCCCCTCGCGTGCGTCTAGCGGGCGCGTGCGAAGTGAAGCAGCCGGCCCGATCCGCGGTCGCGGCGGTAGCTCGGGTAGAGGTCGGGGTCGCAGGCCGTGCAGCCGCCGATGCGCTCGATCTGGCGCTCGGGAATGCCGGCGATTTCGAGCTGCAGCCGATTCAACGCAAACAGGTCGAGGAGCGCCCGGCCCGGGCGCGGCGAAGCGCGGTACACGCCCGGGTCCGGGATCGCCTCGAGTACCGGCCCGTCGACCTCGTAGCAGCAGGGCCCGATGTGCGGGCCGATCGCCGCGCGGAGCTCCTCGACTCTGCAGCGGGTCTCTTCGACCAGCGCTCGAACGCTGCGGGCGGCGATCCGCGCCGCGCTTCCACGCCAGCCCGCGTGCACCGCGCAGACGAATCGGCCGGATTGGTGCGCGATCAAAATGGGGACGCAGTCCGCCGTCACGACTCCCACGGCCGTGCCGGGCCGATCCGTCCAGAGCGCGTCCGCCTCGACGCGCGCGGCGCCCGGCTCTGCGCGCACGAGCGTCGCGCCGTGGACCTGCTTCGCGAACACGACGTCCGTCGGAGTGATCGGGACCGAGTGCAGCGTGCCGAAGCCGTGCTCGACGCCGATCTCGTCGAGCTGGCGAGAGCGCTGCAGCCCGCGCGCGTTCATCGCAGCGCCTCGAACAGCTCGAGGAGGTCACGGGGAAGCGGCGATTCGAAGCGCAAGCGCTCACCGGTGGTCGGGTGTGCGAAGCCGAGCAGCGTCGCGTGCAGTGCCTGACGGGCGATCGGTAGCGCGGCCGGCCGAGCGCGGCCTCCGCCGTAGACCGGATCGCCGAGCAGCGGCAGCGAGATCGACGCCATGTGTACGCGGATCTGGTGGGTTCGGCCGGTCTCGAGTCGGACACGCAGAAGTGTCGCCTCGCGGAGTCTCGTCTCGACGCGCCAGTGCGTGACCGCGCGGCGTCCGACCTTCGCTCTCGTGCTCATGCGCTTTCGGTCGGTCGGGTGGCGGCCGATCGGCGCGTCGACCGTGCCGGATTCTGCGCGCGGCGCGCCGCGGACGAACGCGAGGTACTCGCGGTCGATCGAGTGCTGCTTCCACTGCGCGGCGAGCGCGCGGTGCGCGCGATCGTGTTTCGCCGCGACCAGGACGCCCGAGGTGTCCTTGTCGAGCCGATGGACGATTCCGGGCCGCAGCTCCCCGCCCACACCCGAGAGATCGCGGCAGTGGTGGAGCAGCGCGTTCACCAGCGTGCCGCTCGCGTGGCCCGCAGCCGGATGCACGACCATTCCCGCGGGCTTGTCGATCACGACCAGGTCCGCGTCCTCGTACACGATGTCGAGCTCGATCGCCTGCGGCGCGAGCTCGGTCGGTACGGGCTCCGGCACGCGGCCGCAGATCCGATCGCCCAGACGCAGCTTGTGCGCTGGCTTCGCAACGACGCCCGGGACCGAGATCTCGCCCTGCTCGATCAGCCGCTGCACCTGCGCGCGCGAGAGGGCGGGCTCGAGCCGCGCAACGGCGACGTCGAGTCGTTGGCCCGCGAGTTCGGAATCCACGAGGTGCGAGAACTTCACCAGATGTGAGTCTGGACCCGGCGGTGGCCGTACACCAGCACGTCGACGAGCGCGAAGTCGAACAGCTGCTCGCGCTCCGCGACCGTCTCGTCCACGTGCCACAGGTAGTACCTGCGGGCGTGCTCGATCTCCCCCGCGAGGCGATCGAAGAGGTCGTCCTTCTCGAGGCCGATTCGGACCTGGTCGCCGGCGTAGGCGGCGATGTCCGAGATCAAGACCCGTGCGAGCCTGCGTGCGCGCGAAACGGTCACGACCCGCTCCATCAGGTCCGCCGGGCCGCGCTCTCCCGCATGCGATCGGTGTAGCTGTCGGCCACGCGCGCGGGATCGAGCGAGAGGCACTTCGCGATCTGCTTCAGGAAGCCGCGCAGATAGACCGGCGCGGGCAGCACCTCGTAGAGGTTCGCCTCGATCGAACGCAGGTGCTGGCCGTTGATCTTGGTGATCGACGAGATCTCCTCGAGCTCGATCCCGAGGCTCACGCGGATGCGGCGCAGCACCTCCCCGTCGAAGACGCCGTTCTCGGGAGCGATCCCGTTCTCGACGTCGAGTTCGGAGCGCGAGACCCGCGGGCGCTCGGGGCGCTCCGCGCGGGCCTCCCGCACCGGCTGCAGCGGCTTCGGCGGCTCCGCTCGTGGCGAATGCACACTTTTCGGTGTCGCAGGACCTGCGTTCTGGAGCCGCGCGTCGTACTCGCGTCGCAGCCGAGAGTCGGAGAGAACCGCGTACGCCTCCTCGATCCGGTGCAGGATCGCCGCGCAGTCCTCCGCGCTGTAGAGCGAGTAGGTCGCGGCCGAGCTCGGCTCGTAGGCCGAGCGCGCGATGCGGTACGCGCGTTCGATCTGCTGCGGCGTCCCGTCCTCGGGCGCCTCGATCAGCTCGTAGTAGCTCTGCTCCGCCAGCGATCTCAAGTTCTCACGTCCCCAACAGCTTCTTCACGATCCGCCGGATGTAGAGCGCGCCGTCGGAGCTCGGATAGGCGAGCACCAGCGGCTGCCGCTGCTTGACCGAGCGCCAGACGTTGTCGTCGAAACAGATGTAGCCGGCGTAGTCCACGTCGATGCCGAAGTACTTCTTGCAGACGCTGCGGATCGAGAAGCCCATCTTCACTTCTTCGCTGTCGCGAACCTGGTTCACGACGAGATGCGGCTTGAAGCTCTCGATCACGCGCCGGAAACGCTCGCCCTCCAGCTTGTCGATGCGGTCGATCTCGACCAGGAGGTCCGAGGGCGTGCGGATCCCCCGCTCGTTGCGCTGGTCCATGGAGAGCCGGATCACGTCGCGCGCGGTCGACTCGGCGAGCTCGTGCGAGAGCTTCCGGTAGAAGGCGGCGCGCAGGAACGCGTAGGCGTTCTCGATCGCCGTCGGCTCGGGCGTCGTCACGACGAAGCCCTCGTCGGCTTCGAGGAAGAAATCGATCGTCGAGCGGTCGGTGCCGGCCGCGAGGTCGAAGATCACCAGGTCCGCGGGGAGCTTGCGAACCGCGCGAAGCAGAGCGGAGCGCTGCTCCGCGGTGGTCTCAGCCTTCCCGGTGTGGCCCAGCGCGCCGAGGATCAACCGCAGCCCCGCGACCGGCGTCTCGATCGCGACCTTGTCGAGCTCGAGAACCCGGTCTTCGAGATAATCCGAGAGCGAGACGCGCTCGCCTGCGCGAACGCCGAGGCAGGTGTGCAGGTTCGCGCCGCCGAGGTCGGCGTCGATCAGGATCACGCGTTTACCGCAGCGAGCGGCGACGGTGGCCAGATTCGCGACCAGGAAGCTCTTGCCGATGCCGCCCTTGCCGCCGCCCACCGCCCAGACGAGCGCCGCCGGCGGCGGAGCAACGACGTGGTTGTCCGCCTTCGAGCCGAGCGTCGGCTCGCCGCGCCTAACGCTCAGCCAGCTCGGTATTCCGGTCCGTCGCATCCAGGATCGACAAGAATGGACCCCATGCGGGGTGCGTTAGTCCTGGGGGGACCATGCCAACGATCGGAGTCCAGCGCGGACGCTGCGGCGCTCGGAACAGTCGCATTCGCGCCTGCCGGGGCGTTCGCCCGCCCTTGTTGCGATTGCATTCCAGGCAGCTGCACACGACGTTTTCCCAAGTCGTTCGCCCCCCCTGCGAGCGCGGGATTACGTGATCCAAGTTCAGGTCGGCGCGAGCCTTGCGGTGGCCGCAATACTGACACGTATTGCGATCGCGCGCGTAGATATTCGTCCGGCTGAAGCGAACGTGTCGGCGCGGCACGCGGTCGAAGTGCGCGAGCTGCACCACCCGAGGCACGCGGATCGGCCCGCCGACGGTGCCGACCGTCTCGTCCGTGTCTCGCACGGCGAGCACTCGCCAGGCCTCGAAGTCGAACGTGTCGTAGTGCTCGTCCACCGCTCTGGCGATGCCCTGGTACAAGAGGACGAATGCGCGGCGCGCGGACGTGACGTGGACCGGCAGGAAGCACCGGTTCAGCACCAGGACGGTCACGTCCAGCATTCTCGTACCTTAGCCAGAACGGCGGAGCGCATCAACGCAGGCGTCGGCGATCCGCAGGACGAGCGGCGCGAAGTCCTCGTCGGCGAGCGTGCGCGGGTCGAGCAGCAGCGCGTCGCGCTGGATGCGGGCGAGCACGGGAGGCGCCCCGGCTCGCAGCCGTCGGGCCGCTTCGTCGGCCGGGCGATCCGGGACGACGCGCACGATCGCGCCCGGTAGCTCGAGCTCGGGGAGCGCTCCCCCACCGACGGGAGAACGGCACGTCTCTACGCTGACGCGCGGCACCCCGGCTTCGCGAAGCCGATCGGCCAGCGCGCTGGCGCGCGCCAAGAGCTCCTCCGACGTGGCGCGCAGCATCGCCAGAACCGGGATCTCACCTGAACGCCCCGCGGCGAGCGCGAGCAGCGTCCAGTGCAGCGCGGCGAGAGTCAGCTTGTCGACCCGAAGCGCGCGAGCGAGCGGGCTTCGCTGCATGCGCGCGACGAGCTCGCGCCTGCCCAGCACGATTCCAGCCTGTGGCCCGCCCAGGAGCTTGTCCGCGCTGAAGAGCAGCAGATCCGCGCCCTCGCGAAGGCCGGCGGAGACTTCGGACTCGGGAATGCCGCTCGCGCTCAGATCCTCGAAGCCGCCGCTGCCGCGGTCCTCGACCAGAGGCAGCCCGTGTTCGCGCGCCAGCGGCGCAAGCTCGCGCAGGCCGACGTCGCTGGTGAAGCCCTCGATCCGGAAGTTGCTTCGGTGGACCTTCAGCAGCATTCCCGTCTCGGGGCCGATCGCGTCGCGGTAGTCGCGCAGGTGCGTGCGGTTGGTCGTGCCGACTTCGCGCAGTCTCGCGCGGCTCGCGGACATGATCTCCGGAACGCGAAACGACCCGCCGATCTCGACGAGCTCGCCTCGCGATACGATCACCTCGCGGCCCGCGGCGAGGGTGTCGACCGCCAGGAACAGGGCCGCCGCGGTGTTGTTCACGACGTGTGCGGCCTCGGCCCCCGAGAGCACGCGGAGCAGCTCCGCGACCCGCGTGGTCCGCGAGCCGCGCTGACCGGTCTCCAGGTCGAGCTCGAGATCGCTGTAGCCGGAGGCCGCCTCGACCAGGCTCGCGAGCGCCCCGCGCGCGAGCGGCGCGCGGCCGAGATTCGTGTGCAGGACGATACCCGTCGCGTTCAGGACCCGGCGCGGGAACGGCGCCTCGAGGCGATCCGCGCGGACCCGGACCCTCTCGGCCAGCGTCCCGAGCTCGCCCTCCGATTCGGGCGCGCCCTGCAGGAGCGCCGCTCGCGCCTCCTCCAGCACCTCGCGAGCCGCGGCGAGCAGGCTCCAACGAGCCGATCCGGATCCCGATCCGGCCGCTTCGACCAGCCGATCGACCGCCGGCAGGGCTCGAAGCTGTGGATTGACCGCCCGAGCGCCGTGATCTACGGTCACATTCGACCTCCGTCGTGCGGTGAATCCGATCGAGTGAGTCGAGGTTCCCGCCCGGGGGCTGCTGGTTTCGGGAGTGCGAGTTGGGCCAGGCTACATCGCCGCGCGTCGCCCATGTCCTCCCCGACGTCTCCCCGCCCGCTCTGCCAATTATCACGGCACGCCCTACCCGCGTCCCGGCTCTCGCCGCTCGCCCGCGTATTCCGCGGAACGGCCTGACCGGTACCTCGCGGGCGTGCCCCAAAGGGATTTTCCATGAGAAACGAGATTTTTGTGAACGTCGGCCCGCGCGAGACGCGGGTCGCCGTCCGGGAGTCCGACAAGATCGTCGAGCTCCACATCGAACGCAGCAACGATCGCGGAGTCTCCGGGGGCATCTACAAGGGTAGGGTGACGCGCGTCCTGCCCGGGATGCAGGCCGCCTTCGTCGACATCGGCCTCGAGCGCGCCGGCTTCCTCTATGTAGGGGACTACCGCGCCGAGCTCGACGACTCGGACCTGGACGACGAGAACGGCGGCGGACGCTCGCGACGCCGCTCCGGACCGCCGCCCCAGATCGAGGACGTGCTCCAGGAAGGCAACGAGGTCGTCGTCCAGGTCTCGAAGGAGCCGCTGGGAACGAAGGGCGCGCGCATCACCTCGCGGATCTCGATTCCCGGTCGGCACCTGCCCCTGATGCCCTGGGTCTCCCGTGTGGGGGTTTCGCGCCGGATCGAGGGGGACCGCGAGCGCCGTCGGCTGCGCGCGATCGTCGAGAAGTACCGGCCCGGCGAGCTCGGCTTCATCGTGCGCACCGTCTCTCACGGCGTGTCGGAAGCCGACATCAAGGCCGACATCGATTACCTCACGAATCTCTGGACCGAGATCCAGAAGCGCAAGGAGGCGATCCGAGAGGTTCCCGCGCTGATCCACAGCGAGCCGCCGCTGCACCTGCGGGTGCTTCGCGACATGGCGTCGCACGAGACCAAGATGATCGTCGTCGACGATCCCGAGGCCTACGGCGAGATGCAGGCGTTCGTGCAGCGCTTCATGGCGTCGCCACGCCCGCGGATCAACTACTACAGCCACCCGCAGCCGCTCTTCGACGCCTGGAAGATCGAGAACGAGATCGAAGAGGGCCTCGGCCGCAAGGTCTGGCTGAAGTCAGGCGGCTACTTGATCTTCGACCAGGGCGAGGCGCTGACGGCGGTCGACGTGAACACGGGCCGCTACACCGGCGGTCGCGGCCGCAATCTCGAGGACACGATCTTGAAGACGAACCTCGAGGCCGTGCGCGAGATCGTCCACCAGCTGCGCTTCCGCAATCTCGGCGGGCTGATCATCCTGGACCTGATCGACATGGAGAGCGCGACGAACCGCGACAAGGTCTACCGCGCGCTCTCGGAGGCGCTGCGCGAGGACAAGGCGAAGGTCAACATCCTCAAGATCTCCGAGCTCGGCCTGATCGAGATGACGCGCAAGCGCACGCGGGAGAGCCTCGGCCAGCAGCTCTGCGATTCGTGTCCGACCTGCGAGGGCAAGGGCTACCTGCAGTCGAGCCAGACGATCGCCAACCGCATCTTCCGCGATCTGCCCAAGGCCGCGACCTACCTGCACGGCGCGACGCTTCGCGTGCAGGCGCACCCGAGCGTGACGCAGATCCTGCTCGGCGAGGCGATCGAAGCGCTCGCCAAGGTGCAGGCGCGGATCGGCCGCGAGCTCGTCGTCGAGGCAGTCGGCTCGCTGCAGCCGGAGCAGTACGAGATCGTCTCGGAGGGACCGCGCGTCGAGCTGCTCGCGGCGGTGGCGTCCGAGAGCGACCTCGGCTTCGAGATCCCGCCCGAGCAGATGCCGTTGGAAGAAGACTTCGGCGACGATGACTCGAAGGCCGACGATCTCGACGCCCCGCAGGTCTACGAGGCGGGCGCAGGTGCCAACGAAGCGGCGCCGGTCGACGAGCCAGCGGGGGCGACCGAGGACGACGAGCCGACGATCGTCTGAGCGCGACGGCGCAGACGTCAGAGCCGTCGGCGCGCGGATTCCACGTATTCGACGGGACCGGCACGCGCGAGCGCCTGTCGCAGTTCGTCGGCGAATCCCGCCGCGGGCTCGCGCGAAAGAGCTGCCGCGCGGCCGACCAGCTGGATCGGACGATGCAGCCCCGGCTTCGGCAGCTCGACCAGCGTCGATGCCGGAACCCCGAGCGCGATGGCGAGCGTTCGCGGCACCAGCCCGTGACCGAACCCGGCGCGCGCCAGCTGAACCACGGCAGTGTAGGACTGGATCGTCGCCGCGACCTCGAGCCGGATTCCGCGCTCGCGCGCAAGGCGCGACAGGCGCACGCGCAGCGCCCGCCCGGTCGCCGATCCAGGCTCGATCGAGAGAACCGGGAGCTCGCTACCCCTGCGCAGCGCGAGCTTCTCGAGGCCCGAGGGAACGATCGCCATCGTCTCCTCGAAGAGCGTCTCGCGCGCGAGCTCGCTTCCCGCCTCGTCGATCCCCGCGACGAGCGCGAGCGTGTACTCGCCCGAGCGCACCAGATCGACCGCGACCGGGCTTCGGTGCGCGTTCAGGCGCAGGCGCAGCTCCGGCCGGCGGTCCCGGACGTCCGCGAGCACGCGCGGCCCCCAGCTGGCGAGGATCGACTCGGAGACGCCCAGGACGAGCCAGCCCGAGCTCGTCGAGCGCTCCCCTACGACCGCCTGCCTGAGCTCCGCGAGCGCGGGCCCCGCGCGCGATAGAAATCGCTCGGCGACCGGCGTGAGCCGGACGCGTCGGCCATCCCGCTCCCGCAGGCGCGCGCCGAGCTGCGCTTCGAGCGCGTCGAGGCGCTTGGTCACCGCCGACTGCGAGATGCGCAGGCGTGTCGCCGCGCGTCGCATCGTTCCGTGCTCTGCGAGGGCCGCGAGCGCCTCGATCTGGTCGATCATGATCCATTCCCATGCAGCATGAGTCTGCTGAAGTCTATTCTCTTTTCTACGCGTCAGCACCACGCGATGATTCCGGAATCGGAGGCTCGAATGGACTGGCTGGCAGCGCTCGTGATCGCCGGCGCGTTCGCGACGTCGGTGATCTCCGCCGTGCTCGGAATGGCAGGCGGAATGCTCCTGATGGGCATCTATGCGCTCGCGCTTCCGGTGCAGGCCGCGATGATCCTGCACGGCGTGACGCAGCTGTTCGCGAACGGATTTCGCGCCTTTCTGCTTCGCGACCGCATCCACACCGGCTCGCTCGGCTGGTACGCGCTCGGCGCGATCGCCGCGCTGGGGTTCTTCGCGTCACTTGCGATCGTGGTCTCCGGGCCCGTGCTCTTTCTGCTGCTCGGGGCGATCCCGCTCGCGCTCTCGCTTCTGCCGCGGCGCCTCGCGCCGCGCTTCGAGAATCGCGGCGCAGCCTCCGCCTGTGGCGCGCTGGTGACCGCCGCGCATCTCCTCGCGGGCGTCTCCGGGCCCCTTCTCGACGTCTTCTTCGTGCGCGCGGAGCTGGACCGCTTCGAGGTGATCGCGACCAAGGCGGTCACGCAGACGGCCGGACACGCGCTGAAGATCCTCTACTTCGGGCTTCTCGTTCCAGGGCCGGAGCTCGAGCACGGACTTCCGATCTGGATCTACCCGGCGCTCGTCGCGTGCGCCTACCTGGGCACGCGCTCCGGCGGGCGGATTCTCGGGTCGCTCTCCGAGGCGCGTTTTCGCCGCTGGACGGGGCGGGTCGTGATGGCGCTGTCGCTGCTCTACCTGTGGCGCGGGGCATCCGGGCTGGGTCTCGCTCCGCCGTGGTAGCCTGCGTTCAGTGTCGACCGCCCCGATCCTCGAGGACTCCGAAACGCCGCCTACCGCGCCCGGCGCGGCGCGCCCTCTCTCGTGGTCGGCAATCTTCGACTATGTCGCGCCGACCTTCGGGGTCGGCTTCATGTTCCTGCTGCTCTCGATCTACATCCTGAAGTTCGCCACCGACGTGCTGGGAATGTCGGCCGCGGTGATGGGGATGATCCTGCTGCTGGGCCGCGGGCTGGACGCGTTCGTCGACCCGATCGTCGGCTACCTGTCGGATCGCACGAAAGCGAAGATGGGCCGACGACGCCCATGGATGCTCGCGTCCATGCTTCCGCTCGGGCTCACGTTCGTCCTGATCTGGGCGCCGCCGAAGGATCTGGATCCGGTCATGGTGACGGTCTGGATGGCCGTCTCGGTGATCGTGTTCTACTTCGCGACGAGCGTCCTGATCATCCCGCACACGGCGCTCGGCGCGGAGCTCACCGACAACTACCACGACCGCACGCGGATCTTCGGCGGCCGACACATCGGCTGGATCGTCGGCTCCTTCGCGGCGATCGGCGGTCTGCTAGCGCTCGATCGCTCGAGCGACGTGCGCACAACGGTGTTCTGGCTCGCACTCGGCTCCGGAGTCGGGACGGCGATCCTGATCCTCTGGACCGTCTGGCGCCTGCGCGAGCGACCCGAATTCCAGGGTCGAGGCGCGGAGCATCCATTTCGCGCGTTCCGCGACGTGTGGCGCAATCCGCATGCGCGCCTGCTGCTGCTCGTGTTCGGGATCGAGAGCCTCGGCGCGGCGACGATCGGCGTCCTGACTCCGTACGTCGCCCAGTACGTCGTCAAACGCGGCGAGCTCGCGCCCGCGGTGATCGGCGTCTACATGTTCGCGAGCTTCGCCTTCGTACCGGTCTGGCTGCCGCTCTCCCGGCGTTTCGGCAAGAAGGCGCTCTGGCTCGCGTCGATGCTGCTCACGGCCGTCTCCTTCGGGGCGATGTTGTTCCTTTCCGAGAATGCCGTCGTCCTGATGACGGTGCTCGCGTTCGCGGCCGGCACCGCGGCAAGCTGCGGAGCGATCGTGGCGCCGTCGATCCAGGCGGACGTGATCGACTGGGACGAGCACGCGACCGGAGAGCGTAAGGAGGGCGCCTACTTTGCGGCCTGGAACTTCGTGTTCAAGATCGCCACCGGGCTCACGCAGGCGCTGACCGGCTTCGTCCTCACGTTCTCCGGATACGTGCCGAACGTAGATCAGACGCCAGAGGTGAAGCTCACCATCCTCGCGCTCTACGGGCTGTTCCCGGCGGCGTGCTACCTGATCGGCGCTCTGCTCTTCGCCCGTTTCGAGCTCGACGAGAAGGGCTACGCCCTGATCCGCGGCGACCTCGACGCCAGGCGCTGACGCGCTAGCGACATCGAACGGCGTCGATGCGCCGTCTCGCGCCCTGGCCGCGAACCTCGATGCGGTACTGCGGCTCGAAACCGAGCACGTCGTGCGCGAGCCGCGTGTTCACGACGATTCCGTAGCGGTGGAATGCCGTGGTGTGAGCAGCGCGGCGGCCGAGCGCCTGCTCGAGCAGCGAGATCGCGCCCCCGAGCGCGGTGGGAAGCGCGATCGGCCCGAGACGCCGGACCGATTCGCGGAGCTGCGAGCGCGGGAAGATCTCGTGGCTGGCGATGTTGTAGATCCCGGCTCGGTCCGCGTGCAGCGCGAGCACGAGCGCGCGCGCGACGTCGCGTTCCGAGACCACCGAGAGCATCGGGTCGTACCCGACCGGCGCCGGGCCTGGCCGGAGCGGCGGCGAGTTCAGGAACTCGCCGGTTTCGGTCACGATCGTGGCTGCGCGCAGGATCGTGGTCCGGAGCGCAGAGCCATGCAGTTCGCCCTGGCAGATCAGGTCCGCATCGATCCACGCTCGGACGTCGAGGTCGCCCTCTCCGTCGAAGCCGAGCAGCTGGTTCTCCGAGACCAGGTTCACGTTGCCCGGCTCCGCGCTGTACACGAAGACGCTCGAGAGATAGACGAAGCGCTCGATCGCCGGCCTCGATACGCATTCCTCGACGAGGCGGCGCGTCTCCGACACCAGCGAGGGTAGCCCACCGGGCACGCGCTCTCCGGGCTGCTCGATCGCGAATGGCAGGTGGATCACGGAGTCGACTCGCGCGCGCGCGAATCGTTCCGAGTGCAGGAAGCTCTGCAGATGCCGCGCCTTCGCGAGATCGAGTCGCTGGTAGGCGATCTTCCCGCGGTACGGAGCCAGAAACGTCGGCTCGGCCTCCGTGCCGACGCCGACGACGAGCGCGACGTCGGGATCGTGGAAGAGCGCCTTGGCGAGGCGACGGCCGACCGGAGACTCGATGTGGGTGACGAGCACGCGGCGCATCACGCCCTCTTCGCGCGCCGAGCCATGACACGCTGGTCGACCATCTCCTGGATGCGGCGGCGCACCTGCTCGGCCAGATAACGCACGGCGTGGGGATCGTCGGCGGTCTCGGCGGGAAACTCCTCGTGGAATCGGAACGGCTCGCCGTAGGCGATCTCGTAGCGAACGGGGTAGGGCAGCAGTCCGATCGGCCCGAGCAGCGGGAACGTCGGTGTGATCGGGAAGAATGGCAGACCGAGCAGCTTGGCGAGCGGCTGAGCGTCGTAGAGCAGCGGCGCCTGGTCGTCGGCGCCGACGATCGCGACCGGGATGATCGGAACACGGTGGCGCAGCGACTCCTCGACGAAGCCGAGATGGAACGACTGAAGCACGTAGCGATCCGCCGCGCGCTTGCGGATCCCCGCCATGCCCTCGGGGAAGATCAGCACGAGCTGCTTCGCGTCGAGCAGCTCGCGCACGTTCTCCCGGCTTCCGATCACCTGCCCCACGCGCGCGTAGAAGACATTCACGAACGGAAGCGAGCCCGCCCAGCGATCGACCACCGTGCGGACCAGCCGGGGCGGCTGGCCGGCGAGAATTCCGTCGGCCACCACCATCGAGGCGTCGAACGGCAGCAGCCCGCCGTGATTCGCGGCCAGGATCGCCCCTTCCTTCTCGGGAATCACGGCGTGGCCGGAGCTCTCGACGCGGAACCAGTACTTGTAGAGCAGCTTGAAGAATGCGAGCGCGCGTCTCGCGACGCGCGGCGACGTGCCGAACTCGTCGTACGGTCGGCCCTCCAGTCGGCCGAAGAGCTGCGCGAGTCGATCGTCATCTCTTCGCGTGAGCAGAAGACCCGCCAGGCGGTCGAGCGTGCCGGCCGCCTCGTCCCTGTCCTCGAAGCTCGGCAGCTCGGGGATCGGAGGACCGAGATCCG
>VGRW01000027.1 GCA_016875225.1 Deltaproteobacteria bacterium | reverse complement strand
GGGGCCCGAGACTCCCTCCAGGCCCTCGATCCTGCCGATGCCAGCGATGTTGACGATCACGTGGTTCTGCGAGTGGTTCGCCCAGCGGATCTTCTGGCTGTCGCGGCGCACGATGCGCTCGACCTCGAAGCCCCAGACCGGATCGCCGGGGCGCAGCGTCACGCTCTTGAAGGGGATCGCCAGCTCCACGCTCCAGCCTTCCGCGTCGACGCTGGTCTTTCCGTACCAGATCGTGTCCCACTCGCGGCGGAAGATCGCGTTGTTCTCGATCAGCGCGTCGGAGCGCGCGCCGACGGGGTTGATCTGGAAGAAGTAGCCGTTTCGCGAGTCGTGGAACGTGTCGAAGACGAAGTTCACGCGGTCGTCGGAGCGCATGTCGACGTCGGGGAGCAGGGTCTTGGCGATGATGCCGCGGGGATCGCTGTCGTCGCAGCGCACCGCGACGTAGAGCGCCTCGTCGTCGTAGGCGACCCGGACCTCGGTGCGCTGCCTGGGCTCGCCGCCCTCGACCGGATCGACCTCGCGAAACGCGTCGCTTCGGCCCGCGACCTTCCAGATCTCGTCGTCGAGCCGGCCGTCGATCACCGGCGGCGTCGCCGAGCGCACGGCGTGGATCGAGGCGTCGGCGCTCGCAATCGCGGCGGCGAGCGCGCACACGCAGAGCGTGAGCGCGCCCAGGAATTGGCGGCGCGTTCCCCGGAGGCTCATGAGGCGCGCGCATTCTAGCCTGCGACCCCGACGAATCTCCTGCCGCGGCGGGACCGCTTCCGGCCTAGACCAGCGCTCGGACCAGCATGGCGAGCCCGGCGACGGGCAGCGCCAGCAGCGCGAACATCGCCGCCGTCTGCGCAAGCGCGACCGAGCTCCAGAACCCGAACGAGAGCGCGTCGCCGAGCGTCGCGCGCGGCACACCCCGGTCGAGCCCGAGGTGGCGGCGAAGCTCGCCCACGCTCTTGCGCAGCAGCGACTCCGAGAACTGCTCCGCGTAGAGGCTGCGCGTGTTGCGCCCGCGCACCCACGCGCGCCAGGTCTTGATCGGGCTCACGAACAGGCCGACGGCCAGCCCCTGCAGCGTGATCGTCCACGCGAATGCGTACCCGCCGCAGCCGGTCGCGAGCTCCCAGGCGCTGATCTCGACCTCGCCGGTCCAGCTGGGCGGGTAGCCCGTCGCCACGTGGTGCAGGTCGTGCATCTGGAGCGCGCGCCGTCGCGCGTTCGAGTTGGGAAACCCGATCGGGATCGGGCCGAGCTTCCAGAACGCCACGAAGCTCTGCGACATGCCGCCGTCCGGCGGAAAGCCCGACTCCTCGAAGTAGCGCGCGCGCGCCTCGCCCACGCTGATCGCCAGGTCCATCTTCGCCATCGCCTATCTCCTCTTCGTGTTTCGATCCGCGCGGCGGGCCGCGAGCCCGTCGAGCTGGAGCTCGAGCGCCTGCCGCAGCCCCGGCTCCACGCTCTCGGCGGAGAGCATCCCCGTGCCGAGCCAGCCGAGAATCCAGAACGCGTAGTGCGCGTAGAACGCCATCGCGGCGAGCTTGGCCGACACGTCGGCGCGGATCTCCCTCCGGGCCTGCGCGGCGGTGACGAGGTCGGCCACGTGCTCGGAGTACTCGCGCGTGAGCCGGCCGATGCCCTCGGGGTCGTGCGGGCGGAAGAACAGCTCGCGCACGATCGCCTTCGAGAGCGCGGGGTCGGCCGCGTAGTAGTCGATGAAGCGGCGGAACAGGCAGAGCAGCTGCGCGACCAGGCCGTCGGTCCGGAGCGCCTCGGCCCGGCCCTCGGCGAAGAGCCGCCGCGCGTCGGCCTCGAAGCAGAGGAAGAGCAGCTCGCGCTTGTCGCGCACGTAGAGGAAGAGCGTGCCGGTGCCGATCTCGGCCCGCTCGCAGATCTCGCGAGCGGTCGCCTCCTCGAAGCCCTTGGTGCGGAACAGCTCCCGCGCGGACGCGGTGATCCGCGCCAGCTTCTCGCGCTTGTTCCGCTCTCGGAGTCCGACCGCCGGCTCGGGCATCTGCACCTCCATGAACACGATCAATTATGAACGTGTTCATTTATAGATGCAAGCCCGGCCCCGGGCCGGCGTCCCGAACCCCTGTCCTAGAGAGGCGCCAGCTCCACCGGGATTCCGGTCATGAAGGCCTGGCTCGAGAGCGGCTCGAACGAGCCCGGCCCGATCGGCAGCAGCGCGTTGGCGTTCACGCCCGGCGCGCGCGCGGCCACGCGCATCCCCGCCGCGCCGCGGTGGCCCCAGCCGTGAGCGAGCGCGACCACGCCGCGCATCAGCGTCGCGTCGTGCTCGATCTCGAGCTCGAGCGCGCCGTTCTCGTTCCAGATCCGCGCCTTCGCGCCGTCGGCGAGCCCGCGCTCGGCCGCGTCGGCCGGGTGGACGTGGAGGCGGTTGCGATCGCGGCGCCCGCGCTTCATGGCCGGGAGGTTCGCGTACCAGCTGTTGTGCATGTACGGGTCGCGCCGCGTGATCAGCTTCAGGCGCGAGCGCCCTTCCCTCTCGAGCTCGCGGAAGATCCGCTCCGCGCGCTCGATCGCTTCGGCGAAGCCGGGCGGGCAGCAGTCGACCCGCCGGTCCGGGGTCTGGATCTGCCTCTCGAAGAAGCTCCCGGGAGAAGGCCGCGAGAAGACGATCCCGTGCGGGCTTTCGCGGAGCTCCTCGAGCGAGTGGCCGCGCGATTTCAGCATGTGGTCGATCCGACCCCAGAGATCCGGCTCGGGGCCCGCGTCGAGCGCGCTCTTCAGGCCGAGCTCCTGGCAGAGCCGCGCGAAGATCCACCACTCCTCGCGGCGCTCCGCCCGCGCGGGCACCACCGCGTCGGTCCACTGCACCCACGGCTCGTGCTGCAGGCCGAGCCCGGTCAGGTTCACGTCCGCGCGCTCGAAGGCGTCGGTCGCCGGGAGCAGGAAGTCGGCGTACTCCGAGGTCGCGTTGGGGTAGAGGTCGATGCAGACCAGAAGCTCGAGCGCCCCGAACGCCTCGCGCAGTCGCGCCTCGCCCGCGATCGAGAGCAGCGGATTTCCCGCCACGACGAAGAGCGCGCGCACCGGGTTGGCCGAATCGAGGATCGATTGCGAGAGCAGCGTGCCGGGCAGCGCCCCCTTTCGCAGCCGACCGAATTCGGTGTCGGCGTAGGAGCTCGAGAACTCGCGCCGTCCCGCCTTCGCCGCCTCGTAGAAGCCGACCGAGAGGATGTTCCCGCCGCGCCGGTCGAGATTTCCGCTCGCGAACGAGAGCACGTGGAGCAGCGCGTAGGCGAGCGTGCCCTGCCGGCCCATGTTCACGCCCGTCGAGAGGTGCACCGCGCAGCTCTTCGCCTGCGCGATCTCGCTCGCGAGCCCGCGGATGGTCTCGGCCGGAATGCCGGTCACGGTCGCGGCGCGCTCGGCCGGGTAGCGCGAGACGAACGCCCCTAGCTCCGCGACGTGCGCGCCGTGCGCCGCGAGCGCGGCCTCGTCGAAGCCGCCGAGAAGGTCGAGCTCGTGAAGAAGCGCCGCCAGCAGGTACACGTCCGTGTCGGGGCGGATCAGGATCGTCTCGCCCGGCTCCGCGGACTCGATCTCGCGCGGGTTCACGAAGCGCAGCCGAGCGCCGCGCTTGCGCGCGTCCTTCAGCACGCGCGCGGGATCGGCGATCGAGATGAAGCTGCCGTGCGAGACGCGCGGGTTGGCGCCGAAGATCAGCACCAGATCGGCGTTCTCGAGGTCCGGAATCGGGTGGATCGTGCTCGAGCCGAAGACGGCCTCGCTGCCCGCGAACTTGTTGGCGCAATCCTGTGTACCCGAGCTGAAGGAGCGCCGCGCGCCGAGCTGGCCGAAGAACGCGCCCGCGGCCGGCGCGATCAGCGCGTTGAAGGCGCTGGGATTGCCGATGTAGGAAGCCACGGCGTCCGGCCCGTGCGCAGCCACGATCTCACGCAGGCGGGACGCGATCTGCGACGTCGCGTCGTCCCAGCCAAGTCGCTCCAAGCGCCCGTCCGCGCGGCGGCGCTGCGGGTGGGAAAGGCGGTCGGGGTCGTGGTGGATCTCGACGCCGGCCAGGCCCTTGTTGCAGGCGAATCCGCGCGAGACCGGGTGCTCGGGGTCGGGCCGCAGCGATTCCAGGCGGTCGCCTTGCACCGACGCGACCAGCCCGCAGGCCGGCTCGCAGACGCGACAGAAGGTGTGGACCTTGCGCTCGCTCAACTTCGCTCCTCCCCTAGTTGATCGCGTACGGCTCGGCGAGCGCGAAGCGGCCCACCTCGGCGTCGAAGTGCTCCCCGGACTCCGTTACCATCTGGTACGTGCCGCTCATCGATCCGAACGGCGTCGCGAGCGGACACGCGGATGTGTACTCGAACGCGTCGCCCGGGCCGAGCACCGGCTGCTCGCCGACCACGCCGGGCCCGCGGACCTCTTCCACCTGCCCCTCCGCGTCGGTGATCGTCCAGTGGCGAGAGACCAGCTGCACCGTCTCGCGACCCTCGTTCGAGATCTGGATCGAGTACGCGAAGAAGTACTCGTTCATCAGCGGTCGCGAGCGCGAGGCCACGTACTTCGACGCGACCCTCACGCGGATGCCGCGCGTCAGCGCTTCCGAGCTGCCCAAATTCGCCTCCGCTGCGTCGGATCCGACGAGGCGCATGGTACGATGCCGGTCGTCCATCGCGAAAGAGGGCCCCGATGAGCGATCTCTCGTTCCGCACGGCCACCGATCTCTGCGCGCGCCTGCGCAGCGGCGAGCTCCAGAGCCGCGATCTGCTCGAGCAGGCGCTGTCGCGGGTCGAGAAGCACGACGGCGCGATCCACGCGGTCGTCACGCTCGAGGCCACGCGCGCGCGCGCGGAGGCGGATGCGGCCGATCGCGCGCGGGCGGCCGGACGCGAGCTCGGGCCGCTGCACGGGCTGCCGATCACGATCAAGGACAGCTTCGAGACCGAGGGGATCCGCACCACCTGCGGGGCGCCGGAGCTCGCGAACCACGTGCCGACGCGCGACGCGATCGCGGTCGCTCGGCTGCGCAAGGCGGGCGCGATCGTGTTCGGCAAGACCAACACGCCGTACATGACGAGCGACTGGCAGAGCTTCAACGAGCTCTTCCCCACCACGTGCAACCCGTGGAACCTCGAGCGCACGCCGGGCGGATCGTCCGGCGGCGCCGCGGCCGCGATCGCGGCGGGCTACACGGCGCTCGAGCTCGGCAGCGACATCGGCGGGTCGATCCGCGTGCCGTCGAACTGGTGCGGCGTCTTCGGGCACAAGCCGAGCTACGGGATCATCCCGCAGCGCGGGCACATTCCCTTCCCGCCCGGCGCGTTCGCCGAGCCCGACCTGAACGTGCACGGGCCGATCGCGCGCTCGATCGAGGATCTCGAGCTCGCGCTCGGCGTGCTCGCGGGAGCGAGCGAGCGGGAGTCGAAGGGTTGGCGACTCGAGCTTCCCGCGCCGCGCCGTGCGAGCCTCGCCGAGTACCGGATCGCCGCGTGGCTCGACGACGGCGACTTCCCCGTCGACGGCGCCGTGAAGCGGGTCCACGCCGAGGCGGTCGAGAAGCTTCGCCGCGCCGGTGCGAGGATCGACGAGCGCGCCCGCCCGCCGCTTCGCCTTCACGAGGCTGCGCGGATCTACCAGTGGCTGCTCATGCCGCTGATGGCGTCGAGCCTTCCGCCGGACTCGCTCGAGAGCCTGCGAAAGCTCGCCGCGGGCGCGCGGCCCGACGACGACTCCGAGATGATCCTGACAGCGCGCACGACCACCGCGCAGCACCACCAGTGGCTGGCCGCGAACGAGCAGCGCGAGGCGCTTCGCGCCGGGTTCGCGGAGTTCTTCGCGAGCTACGACGCGCTGCTGCTGCCAGTGAGCCAGGTCGCGGCGATCCCCCACCAGAAGGACGGCCCGTTCACCACGCGCTCGCTCACGGTGAACTCCGCCAGACGCCCCTACACCGACATGTTCGGGTGGATCGCGCCCGTCACGATGTGCAAGCTGCCCGCGACGGTAGTGCCGGCAGGTCGCACGGCCGAGAACCTGCCGGTCGGGCTGCAGATCGCGGGGCCCTACCTCGAGGACCGCACCACGCTCGACCTCGGCCGACGCATCGCGCAGGTGCTCGGCGGCTTCACGCCGCCACCCGGCTTCTGAAGCGCAGTAGCGCGACGACCCCCGCGAGCGCCGACAGGACCGCCGCGGCGCCGTAGGTGCCCGGTCCGCCGAAGCTCGGCCAGAGGCCGGTCGTGAACAGCAGCGGCGAGATCACGCGCGAGAGCGCGGTCGCGCTGCCGTTCAACCCCTGCGCCTCTCCCTGCACGTCCTCGGCGGCGCGCGAGAGCAGCGAGGTGAGGGTCGGCGCGAGCAGCGCGAAGCCGACCGCGACCGGAATGCCGCCCGAAAGCACCCCCGCCCAGCTGCCCGCGAATCCCAGCCCCGCGAGCCCCGCGGTCATCAGCGCGCATCCGGCGACGAAGAGCTGCAGGTCGGAGATCCGACCCGCGAGCGAGCGCAAGAGCCCGCCCTGAACCAGCGCCGAGGTCACGCCCATCGCGAAGAGCACGCCGGCGACACCGCGCGGCGACGCCCCGAGCGCGGTCTGCGCGAAGAAGCCGAAGGTCGTGTCGACGGCCATTCGCGCCGTCGAGGTCAGGAAGCTGCAGAGCAGGAACGGCGCGAGCGGCAGCGCGATCTGCGCGAGCGGTCGGCGCGGCGCGGCCTCGCGATCGCGATCCGCGCGCGCGGCCGCGTCGAGGCTCTCGGGCAGCCAGCGCGAGACCGCGAGGGCGTTTGCGAGCCCGATCGCGCCCGCCACGAAGTACGGAGCGCGCAATCCATAGGCGGCGTAGGTCAGCCAGCCGAGCACCGGCCCGAGCGTCACGCCGAGCCCCAGCCCTGCGCCGAGCGCCCCCATTCCGGAGCTGCGCTTCTCGGGGCTCGTGACGTCGGCGACGTACGCGAAGAGCGCGGGAAGCGCGGCCGCGGAGAGCAGCCCGCCGAGCACGCGCGCCGCCAGGAGCTGGCCGAGCGTCTGGCCGAAGCCGAACAGGATGAAGCCCAGCGAGTAGCCGAGCAGGCCGATCACGAGCGCGGGCTTTCGGCCGCGCGCGTTGGAGAACCGGCCCCAGAACGGGCTCGCGAGGAACGAGGCGAGCGGGTACGACGCGAGCAGCCAGCCGGCCTGCGCGTCGGGAATGCCGAGATCGCGGGTCAGGAACGGCAGCACGGGAAACAGCACGCCGATGCCGAGCATGAGCACGAACGCGGTGAGTGCGGCGAAGGCGACGGAGCGCGGCATCGGCGCGGGAGGGTGACACACGGGCCGGACGCGAGAAAGCGAGCCTGGCCGCGTAGAATCGCGCGATGAGCGACGCGCGCGCAGAGGCCCTGCTCGAAGCCGTTCGCGAGCTTTCCGGCAGCCTGTGCGCCGCCGACGTGGCCGCACGGCTTCTCGGCTCGGTGCTGGCGCTCGCTAGCGCGAGCGGTGCGGCGCTCGAGCTCGAGGCTCGCGAAGAGACGAGCGCCCTCGAGCTCGAACGCGGCGACTGCGGCGGAGCGCCGGCGCAGGTCATCGAGCTTCGCGCGCGCGGCGCGAGCGTCGGCAGGCTGCGCGTCTTCGCGCGCGGCGGTCTCGATGAAGCCGCGCTCCGGGCGCTGGTCGCGCACGCCGCGATCGCGCTTTCGAACGCGTGCGATCACGAGCAGGCGCTGGTCCGCGCCGATCGCGACGCGCTCACCGGGCTTGCGAATCACGGACACCTCTGGGCGGCGCTCGAGCGCGAGACCGCGCGCGCGGATCGCTACCGCCGGGATCTCGCCTTCGTGATGATCGACGTCGACCGCTTCAAGGCGTTCAACGACCGCCACGGACACCTGGCCGGCGACGCGGCACTGGTGCAGATCGCCCGACTGGTGCGCGAGCGCTCGCGCACCAGCGACACCGCGGGACGCTACGGCGGAGACGAGCTCGCGCTCGTGCTGCCCGAGACCACGGTCCTTGGCGCGATCGCCGTCGCGGAGAAGATCCGGATCGCGGCCGAGGCGCTCCGGCCGGACGGCGCGGACGTGTCGCTCACCCTCTCCTTCGGAGTCGCGAGCGCGCCGCGCGACGGCAAGACCGCGGCCGACCTGGTGCGCGCCGCCGACGCTCGCCTGTACCGCGCGAAGGCCTCGGGCGGGAACCGCGTCTTCGCGTAGAATCGCGACGGGAGGAATCGATGGCGAGCTCGATGCAGTTCGGAGGCACGCTGCCGCAGATCAAGCGCAGCTGGCAGGAGGCGCGCGCGGTGGCCGAGGAGCTCGACGCGCTCGGCTTCCACTCGGCGTGGGTCTGCGACCACGTCTACGGGGTGCCGGCGCCGAACCTGCCCATCTTCGAGGCGTGGACGGAGCTCGCGGCGGTCGCGGCCGTCACCTCGCGCATCGAGCTCGGCACGCTCGTCACGCCGCCGTTCTTCCGCAACCCCGCGATCCTGGCCAAGCAGATCGCGACGCTGGATCACATCTCGGGCGGGCGCGCGATCGTGGGCCTGGGCGCCGGCTGGTTCGAGGCGGAGTTTCGCGGCACGGGGAGCCCCTTCCCCGCGCTCGGCGAGCGGATGAAGGCGCTGGAGGAGACGGCGATCCTGCTGCGCCGGCTCCTGAGCGAGGAGCGAGTGACGTTCCAGGGCCGTCACTTCTCGGTGTCGGAGGCCTGGTGCGAGCCGAAGCCGCTGCGGCGCACGCCGATCCTGATCGGCGGCGCGGGCGAGAAGGTGCTGCTGCGGATCGCGGCGCAGCACGCCGACATCTGGAACAACCTCGCGGTCTTCCAGGCGCAGCTCCCGGCGAAGATCGAGGCACTGCGCCGCCGCTGCGACGACGTGAAGCGCGACATCGCCGAGATCCGCATCTCGCAGCAGTGCGTGGTCGTGATCGAAGAGGACGAGGCGCGGGCAAGAGAGTCGCTCGAGAAGGCCAAGAAGATCTACGGCGGCCACATGGGCGGTGCGCTCGAAGAGCACGGCATCTGGGGCACGCCCGAGCGCGTGATCGACTGCATCGAGCGGCATAGAAAGCTCGGCTGCGGGCTGCTCGTGATCGAATTCTTCGGGCGCGACACGCGCGTTCCCGCGCGCCTCTTCGCGGAGCGCGTGCTGCCCGCGTTCTCCGGCGCATGACCCGCTTCGAGCGGGACAGCGCCGTCGTGCTCGCGGCCGACGGAGCGTTCGACGCGCGAATCGATCGCGGCTGGTGGGTCGTGATGGGCGCGAACGGCGGCTACCTGGCTTCGATCGTGCTCCGCGCCCTGATCGCCGCGGTCGACGATGGGGAGCGAACGCCGCGCTCGCTCACGATCCACTACGTCTCGCCGGCGGCCGAGGGGCCGGTGCGGGTGCACGTGCGCGAGGAGCGCAGCGGCCGCTCTCTCTCGGCGCTCTCGGCGCGGCTGGAGCAGGACGGTCGGCTCGTCGCGCTGGCGCTGGCGTCGTTCGGCCGCGCGCGGGACTCGCTCGAGTTCCAGGACCTGCACATGCCCGAGGTCGCGAGCCCCGAGAAGCTGGCCGTGCTCGCGCCGACCGGCGAGCGGATGGTGCCGATGCGCGAGCGCTTCGAGACGCGGCCCGCGTTCGGCGCGATCGGCCCGGGCACGTCCTCGCGCGCGCTCGTCGGCGGGTGGCTGCGCCTCGCGGAGCCGTTCGTCCCCGACGCGCCGGCGCTGGCGATGTTCTGCGACGCGTGGTGGCCGGCGGTCATGCAGCGCCAGGTGTCGGGAGACCACTCCGTGCGCGGCGTGCCGACGATCGACCTCTCGGTGCACTTCCGCGCGCCGCTGCCGGCGAACGCGCGGCCCGAGGACTCCTACCTGTGCGTGTTCCGCAGCCAGATCGCGCGCGACGGCTACGTCGAGGAGGACGGCGAGATCTGGACCCGCGACGGCACGCTTCTGGCGCAGTCGCGCCAGCTGGCGCTGCTCACCTGATGGCGGCCCCGAGCTTCTCTGCGTCCTATCTGCGCTACGCGCTCGGCCTGCTCTGCGCCGTGTACGTGGTGAACTTCGTGGATCGCCAGATCCTCGCGATCCTGCTGCCGTCGATCAAGGCGGAGCTCTCGCTCACCGACACGCAGCTCGGCCTGCTCTCGGGCACCGCGTTCGGCCTGTTCTACGCGACGCTCGGTGTCCCGATCGCGCGCCTGGCCGACCGCGTGTCGCGAAAATGGGTGATCACGGTCTGCCTCGCGCTCTGGAGCGGGATGACGGCGCTGTGCGGCTCCGCGGTCGGATTCACGAGCCTGCTCGCGTTCCGCGTCGGCGTCGGCGTCGGCGAGGCCGGCGGCAGCCCGCCCGCGCACTCGATGATCTCCGACTACTTCCCGCCCGAGCGGCGCGCGACGGCGCTCGCGATCTTCTCGCTCGGCGTGCCCTTCGGGATCCTGGTCGGCTTCCTGGCCGGGGGCTGGCTGAACGAGGGCCTCGGCTGGCGGCGCGCGTTCGTGGTCGTCGGCCTGCCCGGCCTGCTGCTCGCGGTTCTGGTCGCGCTCACGCTGCGCGAGCCGCCGCGCGGGCACTCCGAGGGCCTGCACAGCGACGGAGCGACGCCGTCCGCGCTCGACGTGATCCGCTTCCTGTGGAGCGCGCCCACCTTCCGCCATCTGTCGCTGGCCTCCGGCCTGTACGCCTTCGTCGGCTACTCGGTGATCAACTGGGTGCCGTCGTTCCTGATCCGCACGCACCACATGACGAGCGGCGAGGTCGGATCCTGGCTGGCGCTGATCGTCGGCGTCGGCGGTGGCATCGGAAACTACCTCGGCGGCGTGCTCGCGGATCGCTTCGGCGCGAAGGATGCGCGCAAGCGCGCGCTCGTGCCCGCGATCGCGATGGCGGTCGCGGCGCCGTTCTCGCTCGTGATCTACGGAACCCAGAGCGCGACGATCGCGCTGGTGTTCCTGGTCCTGCCCACGGGGCTCGGCCTCATGTATCAGGCGCCCGCGTTCGCGATCACGCAGTCGCTGGCCACGCCGAAGATGCGCGCCACCGCCGCCGCGGTGCTGCTGTTCGTGATCAACATCATCGGGCTCGCGCTCGGGCCGCTCGCGACGGGGGCGCTGAGCGACGCACTCGAGCCGCGCTTCGGCGCGGACTCGCTGCGCTGGGCGCTGCTGATCGTCTCGTCGCTCTTCGTCTGGTCGGCACTGCACTTCTACCTGGCGTCGCGAACCCTCGCCCGCGATTTCGAGCGCGCGCGCGAGGCGGGCCTTCGCGAGAGCCGCGGGGCGGTGTAAGCTCGGCGCCATGGCGGATCCGCGCGACGCGAAGCCCTGGCACCTCTCCGGAAACTACGGACCGGTCGCTGACGAGCTCACCCGCTTCGATCTGCGGGTGACCGGAGCGATCCCGCCGGAGCTCTGCGGGCTGTACGTCCGCAACGGGGCGAATCCGAAGAGCGGCGCGTCGAGCCACTGGTTCATGGGCGACGGGATGGTCCACGGCGTCCGGCTCGAGTCGGGCCGCGCCGTCTGGTACCGCAACCGCTGGGTTCGCACGACCAAGCTCGAGCGCGACCTCGATGCGATGGATCCCGCGACGATGATGGACCGCACGGCCAGCGCCGCGAACACGCACGTGGTCGGCCACGCCGGGCGGATCCTCGCGCTCGAAGAGGGCCACTTCCCGTACGAGCTGTCGCGCGAGCTCGAGACGCTCGGCTGCGAGAGCTTCGGCGGAAGGCTCACGACGGCGTTCACGGCGCACCCCAAGCTCTGCCCGGTCACCGGGGAGCTGCACTTCTTCGGCTACGGCGTGCTCCCGCCCCACCTCGTCTACCACGTGCTCGACGCGAAGGGCGCGCTCGTGCACAGCGCGGAGATCAGCGTGCCGGGCCCGACGATGATGCACGACTTCATGATCACGCGGGATCACGCGATCTTCATGGACCTGCCCGTCACGTTCAGCCTCGAGAAGGCGATCAAGGGCGAGGTTCCGCTGGGCTGGGATCCGGACTACGGCGCGCGGATCGGAATCCTGCCGCGAATGGGCGACAACCGCGACGTGCGCTGGTTCGAGATCGACCCGTGCTACGTCTTCCATCCCATGAACGCCTGGGTCGAAGGCGACGTGGTCTTCTGCGACGTGGGCCGCCACGAGTCGATGTGGCGCGAGTCGATGAACGACTTCCCGCCGTCCTACCTGCACCGCTGGGAGTTCGATCTCTCGACGGGCCGGGTCGCCGAGCGGCAGCTCGACGACGTCGCGCACGCGTTTCCCCGCGTCGACGACCGCGCGGTCGGGCTGCGCAACCGCTACGGCTGGGCGGTCGCGTCGCGCCCCGGCGAGGAGCCGGGCTTCGGCGCGGCGGGCGTGCTGCTGAAGTACGACCTCGAGCGCGGGACCTCGGCCGTGCACGACTTCGGGCCGAGCGCCCAGCCCGGCGAGTTCGTCTTCGCGCAGGCCAGTGACTCCGCCGCGGAGGACGAGGGCTACGCGCTCGGCTTCGTCTACGACAAGGCGCGCGACGGGTCCGATCTCGTGATCCTCGACGCGAGCGACCCGTCTGGGCGGCCCGTGGCGACGATCGAGATGCCCCGCCGGGTCCCGCACGGCTTCCACGGCAGCTGGATCCGCGACTGACGTGTCCGAGACAGGATCGACCCGGCTCGTGCTCGTTCGTCACGGCCAGATCGCGGCGAACACCGCCCGGATCTGGCACGGCTCGACCGACAGCCCGCTCACCGATCACGGACGGCTCGAAGCGCAGCGCACGGGCGAGCATCTGGCCCGAACCCGCCCGGCCGTGCGCGCGCTCTACACGAGCCCGCTCCAGCGCACGCGCGACACGGCCGCCGAGATCGGCGCGCGGCTCGGCCTCGAGCCGATCGTCGAGCCCGGACTCGCCGAGTACGGGATCGGCGAGCTCGAGGGTGTCTCGTACCAGGCGCTGCTCGACGAGCACGGCTTCTTCACGCGAATTCGCGACGATCTCGACTTCGCGCCGCCCGGCGGCGAGTCACCCAACGCCGTGATGGCACGCGTGACCGCCGCGCTCCAGCGCATCTCGATCGCGCACCGGGGCTTCGAGGTGGTGGTGGTGAGTCACGGCGCGGCGCTGGGCATCGCGCTGGGCCAGCTCCTCGATCGCGACCCGATGCGCTGGCAGCAGTACCACCTGTCGAACTGCGGGCTGTCGGAGCTGGTGCTCGAGCCTGCGCCTCGACTGATCGCCTGGAATCGCACCGACCACTTGTAGCGGGGTGCCGCATGCGAGAGACCGCTGGCCACGAGGACGCGTGGGTGCTCGCGCGGCTGTCCGCGCTCGAGCGCGAGAACCGCAGGCTCTGGACCGGACTCGCCGCGCTCGGAGTCATGCTCGTGGGACTCTGCGCAGCGGCGGCGTTCCTGGCCACGAGCACCACGCTTCCGGGAGCGCCGGGCTCCGGCGCCAGCGGGGGCGGGGGCGCGCGCCTGGTCGCGAGCGACCTCACGCTCCGCGGCGCGCTTCGCGTCGTGGACGACGCCGGCCGGAGTCTGGTCTTCGTCGGCCGCGAGCCCGCGACCGGCGCGGGATCGGGGCAGGCGGTGATCGGGCTCTTCGCGGGCGCGGGCGACTCGGCGCCGACTCAGACGATCCGGCTTGCGACCTCGGCGAAGGGAAGCGCGCTGTCGCTCAGCACGCCGGACGGAACGAGCTCGAGCTCGGTTTTCGCGGGTCAGGACGGGGCCCTGCTCGAGCTTCGCCGCGGCGAGATCGCGCGGCTGATCTCGGAGCGGGATCCGGGCGCAGCGAGCCGCCGGCGAGCCGCGGAGCCGAGCGCAGGCGCACGCGCCGAGGCGCCCGCTGCCGCGCCGGCCGCGCTCCGGGGCGTCGAGCGCGGCGCGCTCGTCGATTTGAACGACCCCGCGCTGCAGCCGATCGGAGACGGCTTGTACGTCGGGCGCTTGTCGCTCTCGGACCAGAGCGGCGTCCTGCACGTACAGGGACGGCTCGTGAACGCGACCAGCGTCGAGCAGACCCGCGCCGAGTTCCGCCTCGGCGTCGCGGGCCGCGAGCTTCCGTTCATCGTCGCCAGGATCGGCGCCGGGGGGAGCACCGCCTTCACGCTCGAGATCCCGTCCGCGAGCGCGGCCGCGCTCCGCGAGGCGCGGATCCGCTGGGTGCGTTCGACGCTCTCCTACCTGTCGGAGTGAGCCGGATCGAGATTGCGAAGCACGACGAGCAGCTTGGCGAGCGCGATCGCGTCGCGCGCGCAGTACTCGCGCAGCTCGCCGAGAATCCCGGCAGCTCGCTCCGGCGAGAGCTCGCCTCGCGCGAGCGAGAGCCAGGCGCGCGATGCGGCGCCGCCGTCCGCGATCCCCGGCAGATCCGAGAACGTGAAGCCGAAACAGAGCGCGGGCGCGACGCGCTTCAGCGAGAACGACCCCAGGAAGTCCGGGTGGTACACCGATCGGCGTACGACCGGCAGCAGGTCGCGAAGCCGCGCGCGCAGCCGCTCGAGGCCGTCCGCCAGGTCCGGAAACGCGCGCGAGAGCGCGCCGAGCACCTCGGACTCGAAGCCGGAGTAGACCAGGATCGGGAGCGCTCGCGGCGCGAACGCCTCGAGCAGGCTCTCGGCGAACTCGCGGCGCGGATCGGAGCGGCCATCCGCGAGGAACTCCGCCTGCACCGGCTCCGAGCCCCCGCCGGCGAGCCACGCGGACCACTGGAACGGCACGACCTCGAACGGGCGCGTTCCGGCGAAGACGGGGATCTCCGGCAGGATCGCCTCGAAGTCGAGCGCGTCCGCGGGCGGCCCGAAGCCCGAAAGCCTGCGCGCGAGGTCGCTCGTCGCGAACGCCGTCCCGCGCAGCAGGCACTCGCGCGCGTTGCGCTGCGACGGCGTGCGCGAGAAGTCCGGATCGAGATCGCGGATGCGCTCGACCCCGCGCGCGCGGAGCTCGGCGAACGGGTTGGCGCGAAGCGCGGGCAGATGGCCGATCCAGTCCGGCGGCTTGCCGGCGGTGCAGTAGGCCAGGAACTCGCAGCTGTCCGGTCTTCGACAGTGCGGCGACGGCTCGGTCTCCGGCGCCTTTTCGCGCGCGAGGATCCGCCTCTGGTCCTCGAGCCGCGTCTCGAGATCGCCGGCGAGGAACCGGACCTGTCCGGTCACGTCGGCCCTGCGAAGCAGCGATCGGGGATCGGGCGCGCTCGCCCCACGCACGTAGTCCGCGTCGAGAAGCACGACCTCGACCGATACCACCTCGAGCCCCGAGCTCCGCGCCACGTGGTAGCGGAACGCCAGCTCGTCGAGCGCGGCCTCGCTGGGCCGAAGCGCCGCGCGAACCTGGCGCAGCCCGAAGCCGCGCTCGCCGAGCCGCTCGACGAAATCGATCCGCGCGATCGCGCCGCCGGCGGCGAAGACGGCCGAGGCGACCGCCGGGATCGATGGATCGGCGAGCAGCTCGCGGGTTCGCGCGACCGCCCTGTCAGAGTCCGGCTCTGCGACCCCCCGCGCGCCGGGGAAGAGCCCGAATGCGATCTCGCGTAGCTCGCGCCGGGTGCGCGCCCACGCCTCGCGCTCTGCGGAGGCGGCCGCGCTCGCAGCGATCCCGGCCGAGCGCGAGGCGAGCCAGAGCCGTCGCTCGCACTGCAAGCCGGCGAGATACCGCCCCGGGTCGATCGCGCGCTCGTCGCTCATCGCGCGGCCGCGTCGCGTCTCAGGCGATCGCCTTCGACTCCCGCAGCGCGCGGATCTCCGCCTCCGAAAAGCCCCAGCCGTCGAGCACCTCGACGCTGTGCTGTCCCGCGTGAGCGGGCGGGCGCGCGACCTCGGGCTTGGTGCGGCTGAAGCGCGGCGCGGGCGCGGGCTGGGTCATTCCGGCGATCTCGATGAAGGTCTGGCGCGCGACGTTGTGCGGGTGCGCGGGCGCCTCGCTCATCGCGAGAACCGGGGCGAAGCAGACGTCGCTTCCCTCCATGATCCGACACCACTCGTCGCGCGTGCGGGTCGCGATCAGCGCCGCCACGCGCTGCTTCATCGCCGGCCACTGCGAGCGGTCCATCTGCGCGGGGAGCTTCTCCTCGCCGAGGCCCGAGAGCTCGAGCAGCTCGGCGTAGAACTGCGGCTCGATCGACCCGAGCGAGATGTACTTCCCGTCCGAGCACTCGTAGACCTCGTAGAAGTGCGCGCCGGTGTCGAGCAGGTTCGTGCCGCGCTCGTCGCTCCAGAAGCCCGAGTTGCGCATGCCCCAGAACATCGACATCAGCAGCGCCGCGCCGTCGACCATCGCCGCGTCGACGACCTGGCCTTTTCCGGAGCGCTTGGCCTCGAGCAGTCCCGCGAGCACGCCGAACGCGAGCAGCATGCCGCCGCCGCCGAAATCGCCGACCAGATTGAGCGGCGGAAGCGGCGGCTGGCCCTTGCGCCCGATCGGCTCGAGCGCCCCGGCGAGCGCGATGTAGTTGATGTCGTGGCCCGCGGCCTGCGCCATCGGGCCGTCCTGGCCCCAGCCCGTCATGCGCCCGTAGACGAGCCGCGGATTTCGCGCCAGACACACGTCGGGACCGAGCCCGAGCCGCTCCATCACGCCGGGACGGAAGCCCTCGACCAACGCGTCCGCGCCCGCGACGAGCCGGAGCACCGCTTCGATCGCCTGCGGCTGCTTCAGGTCGACCGCGATGCTGCGCCGGCCACGCAGCAGCGGATCGGAGGGCGGCTTGGCGGGGTCGCCGCCGCGCGCGTTCTGCGCGCGGTCGACGCGCACGACCTCGGCCCCCATGTCCGCCAGCAGCATCGCGCAGAACGGGCCCGGGCCGATGCCTGCGAACTCGAGAATCCGGATTCCTGACAAAGGACCCATGCGCCACGCTCCTCCGACTCGACGCCACCGTTCGAGAGACGCGCGAGCATACCACCGGGGCGGCCATGTCTGGCGCGTTCGTTACCTTGCGTCGTCTCAAGCGAGCGGGTCGCCGCGACGAAGAGGGCTTGTCGGTCGGGGGAAGGTTTCGTGAGCGGATTTGCGCGGATCGTCGGCGTCGTTGCGCTCGCCTGCATCGTTGCGTCCGCGCGCGCGCAGGCGGCCGGACCGAGCGATCCGTTTCCGGAGCCCGAGGGCCTGTCGCCGGCCGTCGCGTTCTGGACGCGCGTCTACCTCGACTCCACCACCGACGGTGGATTCCTGCACGACGCGCGCGAGCTCGCAGTCGTCTACGAGCTGCTGCGCTTCGACGGCGAGCGGAACTCCCGCCGGCGCGAGGCGATCGTCGAGCGCGCCAAGGACCGCTGGCGCGCGGTGCTCGAGCGCCTCGCCGCTGGAGAAGCGCCGCGCGACGACGCCGAACGCGCGCTGGTACGCGGCTTCGAGGCGGAGCTCGGCCGGGCGCCGGTGTCGCGGGATTTCCGCGCGGCCAAGGAGCGGATTCGCTTCCAGCTCGGCCAGCGCGACAAGTTCCGACAGGGCGTGATCGTCGCCGGCGGCTACGAGGCCGAGATGCGCGCCCACTTCCGCGAGCGCAGCATGCCGGAGGACCTGGCGTACCTGCCGCACGTCGAGTCCTCGTTCAACGTGCACGCGTACTCCAAGTACGGCGCGGCGGGGATCTGGCAGTTCATGCGCGGCACCGGCAAGCGCTTCATGAAGGTCGACTACGTGGTCGACGAGCGCCTCGACCCGGTGGTGGCGACCGAGGCGGCGGCGCGGCTGCTGCGCGAGAACTACGCGGTGCTGGGCAACTGGCCGCTCGCGCTCACCGCCTACAACCACGGCGCGGCCGGGATGAACCGCGCGGTCAAGAAGCTCGGCACCAGCCGGATCGACGTGATCGTCGAGCGCTACGACGCGCCCAGCTTCGGCTTCGCGTCGCGGAACTTCTACGCGCAGTTCCTGGCGGCGCGCCGGATCCTCGGCTCCTACGAGACGTACCTGGGGCCGCTGCAGCGCGACGAGCCGCGCGTGGTCGATTCCGTGACGCTCCCCTTCTACGCGGACGTCGCGGACCTGGAGCGGAACCTCGGGGTCTCGCGCGAGACGATCGCGGAGCTGAATCCCGCCCTGCGCCCGCCGGTGTTCCGCTCGGGCAAGCGGATCCCGAAGGGCTACACGCTCCGCCTCCCCGCCGGGACGGTCGTCGGCGACGCTTCGACCTGGATCGCGGCGGTTCCGAAGCAGAGCCAGCACGCCCGCCAGCACGAGAACCGCTATTACACCGTTCGGCGTGGCGACACGCTCGGCGGTATCGCGCAGCGCCACGGCACCAGCGTCGCGGCGCTCGCCGCCGAGAACGACGTCGGCGCACGGCGCACCATCTACCCGGGTCAGGTGCTGCAGATTCCCGATCGCTCGGGGGCCTCCGCGCCGGTTGCGAAGCCCGGAATCGAGATCGTTCGGACCGCCGAGGCCGCGACGCTCCCGGAGCCGAAGCCCGAGCCCGCGCCCGCGCCGGCTCCCGAGCCGGAGCCGGTCGTCGTCGCGGCGATCGAGCCGGCCGCCGCCGCTCCCGTCCCCGCCGGGGCGCCCGGCAGCGAAGATTTCCTGCGCGTCGAAGGCGACCGGGTGATCGTCGAGGCCGGCGAGACGCTGGGCCACTTCGCGGACTGGCTCCAGGTCACGCCGCAGCACCTGGTGCGGCTGAACAAGCTAAGACCGCGGCGCCCGATCCAGGTCGGGCAATCGCTGCGGCTCGACTTCGCCAAGGTCACGCCCGACGTCTTCCAGCAGCGCCGGCTCGAGTACCACAAGGGAATCGAGGAGGACTTCTTCGGCAGCTTCCGCGTCGCGAACACGCTCGAGCACAAGCTCAAGCCCGGCGAGACGCTCTGGCTGCTCTCGCACAAGAAGTACGCCGTGCCGGGCTGGCTGATCCGCCGCTACAACCCCGACGTCGATCTCGGCAAGCTCGTGCCCGGCGTCGTGCTGGTGATCCCGATCGTCGAGAAAGTCGGGTAGCGAGCGACTAGCGGCCGCGGATCAGGTCGCGCGCGATGATCGTGCGCTGGATCTCGGACGTGCCCGCGCCGATCTCCATCAGCTTCGCGTCGCGCGCGATGCGCTCCACGGGATAGTCGCGCGTGTAGCCGTAGCCGCCGAGGATCTGCACCGCGGCCAGACCCGCGCGCGTGGCGATCTCGGACGCGAAGAGCTTGGCGGCCGACGCCAGCTTCGAGACCCCGCTGCTCTGGCGGATGCAGGTTCGCGCCGACTCGTAGACGAGCAGCCGCGCGGCGGTGAGCTCGACGTACGTGTCGGCGAGGATCTTCTGCACCATCTGGAAGTCGGCGATCGGCCGGCCGAACTGCTCGCGCTCGCGCGCGTAGACGAGCGCGTGGTCGAGCGCGGCCTGCGCCAGGCCCACGGAGACGCCGGCCAGCGTCGCGCGCTCCACGTCGAGACCGCGCATCATCATCGCCACGCCGCGGTTCTCCTCGCCCAGCCGATCGGCGACGGGGACGCGCACGCCGTCGAAGCGCAGCTCGGCGGTCGGGCTGCCGCGCATTCCCATCTTGTCGAGCTTCTTGCTGCACGAGAAGCCGGACGCCTTGCCGTCGACCAGGAAGACCGAGATCCCGTGCGCGTCGAGCGCGGGGTTCGTGCGCGCGTAGACGACCAGGGTCTCCGCCTCGGAGCCGTTGGTGATGAACGTCTTGCTGCCGTCCAGCACGTAGACGTCGCCGTCGCGAACGGCGCGCGTGCGCATTCCCAGCGCGTCGGAGCCGGAGCTCGGCTCGGTCAGCGCCCAGGCGCCGATCGCCTCGCCCGAACAGAGCCGCGGCAGCACGCGCCGCTTCTGCTGGTCGGACGCGTCGCGCGCGATCGCACCGACGCAGAGCACCGCGTGCGCGCCGTAGGAGAGCGAGACGGAGCCGCTGTGGCGCGCGAGCTCTTCCATGATCAGCGCGGCGCCCAGATAGTCGCCGCCGCTGCCGCCGAACGCCTCGGGCACGAGCACGCCGAGCGCGCCGATCTCTCCCAGCCGCCGGAAGAAATCCCGCGGGAACCAATCGTCCGCGTCGATTCTCGCCGCGATCGGAGCGAGCTCCTGCTCGGCGAGGCGCCGGACGGTGTCGCGGATCTGCTCGTGCTCGGGGGTGAGGTCCATCAGGGGCTCTGGAAGATGGTCTCGTCGGGGAGCCGGATCGCGGAGAGCGGCCCGCCGTAGACCGCCCCGGTATCGATCCCGATCGAGTATGGGACGTTCCACCTTACACCGAAATCCGGGAGCGGCGTGTGGCCGTAGACGATCGTCACGCCCAGACTGTGGGGCAGGTCCGCGGTCTCGCGCTGCCAGAGCAGGTCCTTCACCCGCTCGCGCGACAGCGCGTACTTCGCGTCGGAGAGGGGGAGCGCCGCCTTCGAGAGTCCCGCGTGGACGAACGCGTACTCGCCCTCGAGGTGCCAGAGACGCAGATCGCGGTAGAAGCGCTCGTGCTCGGGCGGAAGCTCGAAGCTCGCGTCGGACTCGAAGTAGCCGTAGCTCGCGAGCGTCGTCTCGCCGCCGTTGTGCAGGAACGCCTCCTTGCCGAAGTAGTTGGGCCCCTGCCAGCCGATGAACGACAGGAACATCGCCTCGTGGTTGCCCATCAGGAACAGGCACTCGCGCTGCTTCGAGACCTCGATCAGGAGATCGACGACGCCCTTCGGATCCGGGCCGCGATCGACGTAGTCGCCGATGAAGATCAGGCGGTCGCTCGGCTCGAGCGGGAGCTTCGCCAGAAGCTCCGCGAGCTCGTCGCGCATGCCGTGGATGTCGCCGATCGCGTAGAGCATTCGCCGGCTCTTATCGGCCGCTCGCGTCCGCGCTTGTCGCTCCGCCCTGCGCGCCGGAGAGCGCCCCGAGCTGGCCGCACGCGGCGAGGATGTCGTCTCCTCGCGAGCGCCGGACGGTCGCGCTCGCGCCGGCCTCGCAGAGCGCGGCGAGGAAGGCGTCGATCCGCGCCTCGCTCGGCCGCCGGTAGGGGCTGGCGGGGTGCTCGTTCATCGGGATCAGATTGACCTTGGCCCGCGCCCCGTTCGCGATCCGCGCGAGCCTGCGCGCATCGACGTCCGAGTCGTTCACGCCCGCGAGCAGCGCGTACTCGAACGAGAGACGGTCGCGTCTGGCGACGGGATACGCCGCGCAGGCCTCGAGCAGTCTTGCCAGCGGAAAGCGGCGATTCAGCGGCACGAGCTCGTCGCGAAGCGCGTCGGTGGTGGCGTGCAGAGACACGGCCAGCCGAACCGGCACCGCAGCGCCGAGCTGGGCGAGCCTGGGCACGACGCCCGCCGTCGACACCGTGATGCGTTTGGGAGAGAGCGCGAACGCCTCGGCGTGCGTGAGCACGCGGATCGCCTGCACGACGCTGGCGAGGTTCAGCAGCGGCTCCCCCATGCCCATGAAGACCACGTGGGTGAGCGCCTTGCCTTCCGCCGCGAGGATGTCGCTCGCGTGCAGCGCCTGGTCGACGATCTCCTCGGCGCGCAGGTTCCGCCCCAGGCCCATCCGGCCGGTCGCGCAGAACGAGCAGTCCAGGCTGCAGCCGATCTGCGACGAGACGCAGAGCGTCTGCCTTCGGCCCTCGGGAATCAGCACGGCCTCGATTCGCGCGGCGTCAGCCGTGCCGAGCACGAGCTTGCGCGTGCCGTCGGGGGCTTCACGGACGTCGATGCGCTCGAGCGCTCGAGCGTCCCAGGTCGCGGCGAGCGTCGCGCGCAGCGCGCGCGGCAGATTGGCCATCGCCGCGAAGTCGCGCACGCGCCGCGCGTACAGCCAGCTCGAGACCTGCGCGGCGCGGAAGCCGGGCACGCCGACGGCCGTGAAATGGCTGCGCAGCTCGTCGGGGGTGAGTGCGAGCAGGGAGTTCACTTCGCCCTACGATAGTCGAAGTAGGCGATCACGCGACCCTCGGCGCGCCATTCGGCCTCGTAGGCGGTCTCGCGCCGGTCGGGCTGCGTGGCGACGAAGGCCTCGGGCGCGTGCAGGTTCACGAACGCGTCTTGCGCGGCCATGACGGCGGCGATCCAGTCGCGATAGCCCTCGTGATCGGTCGCGATGTGCAGAACCGCGCCGGCGCAGAGAACACGCGCGAGCGCTGCGACGAGCGGCGCCTGCACCAGCCTGCGCCGCCAGTGGCGCTTCTTCGGCCAGGGATCGGGGCAGTTCACCCAGCACTCCTCGACCGAGTCGGCGGGCAGCACGCGCTCGAGCACGTACTCGGCCGGCGCGTGGATCATGAAGACGTTGGCGAGCTCGCGCCGCTGCGCGCGCTGTCCCGCCTTCTCGACCCGCTTGCGCGAAACCTCGACGCCCAGGTACACGCGCTCCGGATTGCGCTCGGCCAGATCGAGCAGCAGCTCGGCGCGGCCGAAGCCGAGCTCGAGCACGACGCGATCGACGCCCAGACAGCTGCGCAAGCCCCGCTCGCGCAGCGTCTCGGCGGAGACGACCGGCGCTAGCGCAGCGGGACGCGGATCGGACAAGACAGCTCCGGCGCGAATGCGCGGGCGCGCGAATCGAACGGACGGCGCGCGAGCAGGCGCTCCCACGGCCGGACGTTCAGGGTGCAGTAGAGCGGGTCGCCCTCGTCGTTTCCGAGACCCGCCCGCGCGCGCGCACGGGCGAGCGCGTCGTCGAGGCCGCCGAGCGAATCGACCAGACCGCGCTCCTGCGCGTGGCGGCCGGTCCAGACGCGGCCGCGCGCAACGGCCTCGATTTCCGCTTCGCTGCGACCGCGGCACAGGGCGGCCTTGGCGAGAAAGCTGCGGTAGATGCCTTCGACCTGCCGGTGCAGGTGGGCGCGCTCCTCGGGCGTGCGCTTGCGCGCGAGGTCGTGGATGCCCGCGTGCTTGCCGCGCTGCACGCCGTCGAGCGAGACGCCCAGCCAGTCGAGAAGCCCGTCGATCTCGAGGCCGGCGAGCACGACCCCGATCGAGCCGGTCAGGCTACACGGATCGGCGACGATCTCGTGCGCGGCCATCGCGACGTAGTAGCCGCCCGAGGCCGCGGCATCGCCCAGGCTCGCGATCACCGGCTTCTTCTCGCCGAGCACGCGCACCGCGCGCCAGAGCAGATCGGAGGCGAGCGGCTCGCCGCCGGGGCTGTCGATCCGCAGCACCACGGCCCGGACGGGTTCGCGCTCTGCGAGCGCGCGCAGCACGCCGACCACGCCGGAGGGCTCGCCCGCGCCGGGACGGATCGCGCCGAGAAGCGGAACGACCGCGATCTCCGGCCGGCCGACCCGGACCGGCTGCCACACGAAGCGCGGCCGGGCCACGCGCAGATACGCGGAGAAGGGGATCGGGCGCGCCTCGCGCGGCTCCTCCGTCGCTGGCTGCGGGGCTCCACCGTCGTCGAGCTCGGCGAGCTTCGCGGGCAGCTCGTCGCCATAGACGAGTCCGTCCGCGATTCCCGCGGCCACCGCCTCGCGCGCGAGATACGGGCCGGCGTCGATCCATTCGCGCGCGCGCTCCACCGTGCCCGCGCGCCCGGCCGCGAGCCCGGCGACGAGCGTCTGGTACAGATCTTCGACCACCGTCTCGAGCGCTTCGCGCGCGGGAGCGGAGAGCGAGTCGCGCTCGAGCATCTCGCCGGCGGATTTGTACTCGCCGGTCGAGAACACGTCCGGCCGCACGCGCAGGTGGTCCAGCGCCTGGCGCAGGAAGACGTTCTCGACGCGCAGCCCCACGAGCTCGAGCCGACCCTCGGGAGCGAGCCAGAAGCGATCGGCGAGGCCCCCCAGCCAGGCCCCCGCGTTCCCGGTCGAGGCCGCCCAGACCACGACGCGTTTGCCGGCCGCGCGAAGCCTGGCCATGCCGCGCGCGAGCTGCGCCGTGCGCGCGAAGCCGAGCGGAGCTGCGCCGAGTCGCACCACCAGCCCGCACAATTGCGGATCGCGCTCTGCGAGCGAGAGCCCGAGGTCGAGCGCGAGCAGCGGCAGCGGCGACCGGCCGCGCTGCAGGAAGCGAGGCAGCGTCGGGGGCGAGGGGGCGATGCCGTGCTCGAGCGGGAGCGCGACCCAGTCGCGCGGCAGGCGCCAGGTGAACGGAAGCGTCGCCGCGTCGCGCAGCCAGCTCGCCGCGTTTGCCGCCGCGCGCGTCGCCTGGGCGGCCGCGCGCGCGCCGCCCGTCGCGCGTTTCGCCATCAGCGGATCTTCCGGCGCTTCCGCGACAGGTAGTCGACCATCACGTACTCGCCGATCTGACCCGGCGTGGTGTAGAACGCGCGGCCCTTGTTGATTCGGGTCATCGCCTCGACGAAGTGCATCAGCTCCGGCGCGTCGTCGAGCATGAAGGTGTTGATCGTGATGCCCTTTCGCGTGACGCGCGAGACCTCGCCCAGCGTCTCCTTGTTGGCGCGCGGGCTGGTTCCGCCCACGCCGCTGGGCCATTCGACGCGCAGCTCCTCGCCGACGAAGTACGCGGTCGGCTGGCCGTCGGTGATCACGATGATCTGCTTGTTGGCCGAGGGATGCCGGTCGATCAGGCGCTGCGCGACGCGCAGCCCGTCCTGAAGGTTCGTGAACGGGTCCTCCATGTTCCAGACCAGCTCCGGCAGCTCGGGGATGCGCAGCTCGCGAGCGCGCGTGTAGAAGCCGACGGTGAAGAAGCGATCGCGCGGGTAGCGGGTTCGGATCAGCTGGTCCATCGCGATCGCCACGCGTTTGGCCGCGGGCCAACGTCCGGACCAGGACATCGACCAGCTCATGTCGAGCAGCAGCACCGTCGTGGTGTCGGTCTGCTGGTCCGTGTCCCAGACCTCGAGGTCCTGCGGCGATATCGAGACCGGCACGCTGGCGCTGGCGGGGTCTCGTAGCAGCGCGTTGCGCACCGTGGCGACCGCGTCGATGTTCGCCGGCTCGCCGAAGACGTAGGGCCGGCTGCGCTCGATCGTGATCGGGCCCCCGCCGCGGTGCACGGTCGCGTGCGCGCCCGGCGCGCCTCGCTTCAGCGCGCCGTAGATGTCGTCGAGCGCGAGCTCGCCGATGCGCCGGATCGCGCGCGGCGTGAGCTCCAGTCCCCCCGAGCCGTCGCGAACGTAGCCCGCCTGCTCGAGCCGCCCGCGCAGATCGCGCAGGATCAGCAGCGACTCGACGCCCTCCTCGCCCGCGAGCTCGCGAAGCTCGTCGAGCGAGATCGATTCGAAGTTCCCCTCGAGCAGGTTTCGCGCCATCTGGCCCAGCCGCTCGACCTGGCGCATCAGCTCGAGCGCCTCGTCGTAGCCGAGACTGCGTCCGCCGCGGAGTTGCTGGCGGTTTCGCGCCTGGAAGTCCTCGAGCGCGCGGATCTCCTCCTGCTCCTCGAGCAGCTCGCGGTAGGCGGCTTCGGCCTCGGCATCCTCCCACTCGTGGCTCTCGAAGCGGCGCAGCGCCTCGGAGAGGCGCTTGGGAAGCGGCTCGCGGCGATCGCGGAACTCGTTCAGCCGCCGTGACTCGTCTCCGTGTCGGTCGCGAAGCGCCGCCTGCTCGCGGTCGAGCGCGTCGCGAAGCTTCTGCCAGCGCTCGTCGAAGACCTGGTCCATGTTGCGGCCGCTCATCAGCTCGCGCGCCTTCTGGCGCAGCTGCTGCATGAGCTCCTCGACGCCCATCACCCGGAAGTTCTGGCCCGCGAGCTCGAAGCCCTGGTAGCGCATCCAGGAGAGCGCCTCGTCGACGCTCATTCCCTCCATGAGGTGGCGCGCGAGCTCGTCGAGCGCGGCCTCCGCGGCGAGCGAGAACGGTCGCTGCGTGCCGTCCCAGCGGCTGTAGCGCAGCCTCGGCATCGCTAGCCGTAGACGACGCGGTCGCCCGAGGTCTCGCGGTTGAGTCGGTTCGAAAGGTGCAGACCCTCGAGCACGAACTCCACCGCGGCCGCGATCCGCGCCGGGCTCGAGTCACAGCCGAGCTGCTCGACCGCCTTGCGCAGGCCCGCGATCTGGTCGAGGCCGTCGGCGTACTCGCGCGAGGGCAGCTCGTCTCCGACCTCGACCTTCCAGCCGTCCTCGAACGCGCGCACGACCGCGTCGAGATCGAACGCCGCGCAGACCTCGCCGAAGACCTCGATCACCGCGCGCCGCACCAGGTTGTCCAGGATCTCGGACTCGTGGGTGTCGGTGCCCGCGTACTCGAGCTCGACCTTGCCACCCATCGACGCGAGCAGCCCCGGCAGGTCGGTGAGTCGCGGAACCGCCTCGTCCTCGCCGAGCCGGAGCGCGCGTCGCTCCGCGGCGGCGAGCAGCGTCTCGTAATTCGCGATCGAGGCGCGGACCGAGACGCCGGAGACCTGGCTGATGTCGGCGCTCTTGCGCGCCTGGATCGTGAGCTCGGCGACGATCTGCTCGAGGAAGCCCGGAATCCAGAGCGGCACCGCCTGCGTGCGCGGCTTGCGCCGCTCCTGCTTCATGACCTCGATCTCGAGCGCGCGCGTGGGCGGGTAGTGCGTGCGGATCTGCGCCTGATAGCGGTCCTTCAGCGGGGTGATGATGCGACCTCGACGGGTGTAGTCCTCGGGGTTGGCGCTGGCGACCACGAGCACGTCGAGCGGAAGCCGGACCTTGAAGCCCTTCACCTGGAAGTCGCGCTCCTCCATCACGTTGAACAGCCCGACCTGCACCTTCTCCGCCAGGTCGGGCAGCTCGTTGATGCAGAAGATGCCGCGATTGGTGCGCGGGATCAGCCCGTAGTGGATGGTCGACTCGTCGGCGAGGTAGCGCCCCTCGGCGACCCGGATCGGGTCGATCTCGCCGATCAGGTCGGCGATCGAGACGTCGGGCGTGGCGAGCTTCTCGCCGTAGCGCGAGGCGCGGGTGATCCACTCGATCGGCGTCGCATCGCCCTCCTTCTCGACCCGATCGCGGCCCCAGCGGCTGATCGGCGCGCAGGGATCGTCGTTGACCTCGCTGCCCGCGATGATCGGTACGCAGTCGTCGAGAAGCTCGACGAGCTTGCGGATCATCTTGCTCTTGCCCTGCCCGCGCTCGCCGAGATAGATCATGTCGTGGCCCGCGAGAATCGCGTTCTCGATCGCGGGCACGACGGAATCCGCGTAGCCGATCATCTCCGGGAAGAGCGGCTGCCCGGCGCGGATCCGCGCGATCAGGTTCGCGCGCAGCTCCTCTCGCACGCTGCGCGGTCGATAGCCCGACGCTAGAAGCTCGCCGAGCCGTTCAGGTCGTCCCACTCTCCCACGCCTCCGGCCGCATTCCCCTGCAGCGCGGAAATTGTACGCCCGGGCCCTATTCCTCGTCCGATTCACCCTCTTCGTCGTCGGCGGACTCTTCCCGATCGGTGCCCACGATCAGCTTCAGCCGCTCCTGGATGATCGGGAGCTTGCCGTCGTCCAGCCGGAGCTTCGCGGTGCCCGGATACTTCGCGATGTCGCGCTGCACGTTGGCGATCCGCTCGTCCGTGGCCGGGTGACTGGAGAGGAACTGCGGTCCGCTGAATCCGCCCGACTCCTTCTTCAGCGTCTCGAACATCGTGACCAGCGCCTCGGGATTCCAGCCCGCGTGAACCAGCGTCTCGACCGCCAGCGCGTCCGCCTCGCGCTCCGCGTCGCGCGTGTACGTGTTCATGTACGCCTGACCGGCGACCGAGCCGGCGAGCCCGCCCGCGTTGGCGAGGTACGGGTTGCCGGTCAGGATCGCGACGAGCATGTAGAAGATGTTCGCGACGAAGCCGGTGTTGCGGCTGCGGTTGGCCATCTGCGCGACGTGACGCGCCGTGACGTGCCCCATCTCGTGGGCGAGCACTCCCGCGAGCTCGGCGGAGTTGTCGACGGCCTGGATCAGGCCGGTGTTCACGTACATCGCCCCGCCCGGGATCGCGAAGGCGTTCAGCGTCTCGTCCTCGACGACGTAGAAGCGGAACTCGAACGGCGACGGTCGCGCCGCGGCGGCCAGGTTCTCGCCGAGCTTGCGCACGTAGCTCACCGTGACCGGGTCGCGCACGAAGGTGAGCTGCTTGCGCAGCTGGGACTGCGCCTGCGCGCCCATCTGCTTCTCTTCCTGGACGCTGAGCGTCCCGCACGCCGAGAGCGCGAGGGCCAGCGCGCAGAGCCCGATCCGAAATCCCACGCCTAGCACGCCTCCCCCTCCTGACCCCTCGCTCGTGCCGGCGGCAGCGTCGCGATCACCGAGCGGATCACCGACACCACGGCGGTATCGAAGTGCACGTTGTCGACGATCGGAAGCGCGTGGCGCTCCGCTTCGGCCAGAAGGTAGTTCTGGATCGTCAGGATGTCGTCGAAGTGCTCCAGGTAGCGATCGGCCGAGCGGCCGCGCGCCTTGGCGGAGCGGGTCGAGAACCGGCTTCGGTACGCCTCGCGGTCGAGCGTTCCGGTCATGATGAACGAGACGTGCGCGCGATCGCGATAGCGCTCGAGGTCGAGCATTCCCGGAACCAGGTTCGCGCCCTCGATCAGCATGCTGGTGTTCTCCTCGACGGCCCGGTCGAAGAGCGCGTGCACGCCGACGGCGATCTTCTGCGCCTGCTCGCGGAAGCCCACCACGACCGGCTCGGCGGCCGGCGTGGCCGCGCGCGCGAGCCGCAGGTGCGCGTCGAAGGTCGAGGAGTGGATCTCCGGCATCAGGTCGGGAGAGAACATCAGCCGCATGATCTGGCGGATCGAGTCGGTGCCGATCACGCGCGGGATCTCGAGCCGCCGCGCGACCTCGATCGCGATCGAGGTCTTGCCCGAGCCGGTGGCTCCGCCGAGCAGCACCAGGCTGGGCTTGCCGTCGTCGCGAGCCTCGCGCCAGATGCGATACCGGCTGGCCGGCCCTTCGCCGTGGGTGCGCTCGAGCGTCTCGGCGACCAGGTCGCGCAGCTCCGTGCGGTCGATGTGCGGCAGACCCTGGCGCAGGAGTCGCGCCTCGATCTCGCGCGCCGCGTCGTGCGCTTCGTCCGGCTCGAGACCCGCGCCCATCAGCGAGACGGCCAGGATTCCCTTCGAGAAGGGGCTGCCGGAGCCGGTCTCTTCGAGCACGCGCGGCGGCTCGGCGCTCGCGAGGATGGGCGGCGAATCGAGGTCGTAGCGGTCGTCGAGGAGCTCGTCGACGAGCCTCGAGAGCTCGCCGACCAGCACCTGCCGCTTGGCGGCAACGCGGTCGCGAATCGCCGTCGCGGTCTCCAGCGCGACATCGAATGGCACGCCGCGCGAGACCAACGACTGCACCAGAATCCCGCGCATGAAGGGCCGCGGCCCGTCCGGACCGACGACGACCAGAACTGTCTGTTTCACCGGCACTCCGACGTTATCAAATGACCCTCTCGCCAGCGAGCGCGCGGAGCGCCACGCCGTGCCGCACGCCGCGACCCGAGACGGTGAAGCGGCTCGCGCCGAGCCGGTCGAGCACCCCTTCGAGCACGACGAGCCCGGCGACGATCACGTCCGCGCGTCCGGGATCGAGCCCCGGCAGCCGCGCTCGCTCCGCGACACCGAGCCGTGCCAGGCGCTCGATCCACGCCGCGAGCGTCCCGGTGCCGAGCTCCATTCCCTCGACCCGAGACTCGTCCCAGGTTTCGAGTGCGAGCTCGAGCGCGGCGAGCGTGGTCGCGGTGCCCGCGACCGCGACCACCGCGCAGCCGGACGGCAATCCGTTCGGCAGCGCCAGCGCAAGCCTCTGCGTCGCGCTCCGGACCCGAGCGCGGACCCGCGCGAGATCCGCGTCGGGAACCGGATGCCGCGGCAGCAGCTCCTCGGAGAGCCGGACGCTTCCCAGCGGCAGCGAGAGCGCTGCGATCGGCGCGTCGGCGCGCGCGCGCCAGGCGATCTCGGTGCTACCACCGCCGACATCGATCACTGCAAGCGCCGCCGCGTGAGCGCCGACGCTGCGCCGTGTCGCCTCGATCGCGAGCTCGGCTTCCTCCTCGCCCGAGAGCAGCCGCGCGGCGTCGATCCACCCCTCGCTCACCAGCCGCGCGAGGAAGTCGGCTCCGTCGCGCGCGCGGCGCAGCGCCTCGGTGCCCACCGCGACCAGGCGATCGACCCCGTCCGCGCGCGCCAGGCTCGCGAGCTCCGAGATCGCCGCGCGCGTGCGCGCGACCGCATCGGGCGCGAGCGAGGAGCTGGCGAAGACGCCTTGTCCGAGACGCGTGATGCGCGCCACGTCGCGGATCACGCGGCCGCTCGCGTCGACCACGAGCAGAAGCACGGTGTTCGAGCCCAGGTCGAGCACGCCGATTCGCGCCGGGCGCGCCTGTTCGGAGTTGGCCATCGGATTCTCCTGCTGCTACGTTTCGATCGGTTCGAATGGGGGTGGGGAAGTTGAGGGAGATCTCGCGATCTGCCTCGTCGGAATCAAGCGGTGCACCCGTGCATGACCCGCGGGGCGCGGAACCGCTGTTTCCCCTGCCGCTCCTCCGCTCGTCGTGGTACGCCCCCATTCGGATCTCTGTCTCGTAGAGAGGAGGGACAGGCATGCGCTGCATCGCGGTGATGAACCAGAAGGGTGGCTGCGGCAAGACCACCAGCGTGGTGAGTCTCGCCGGGTGTCTCGCGGCCGAAGGTCATTCGGTTCTCGTGATCGACATGGACCCGCAAGCGCACGCGACGCTCGGCCTCGGCGTCGACCCCGAAGAGGTCGACGAGAACCTGTACGAAGTGCTCTCGGAGCCGGACGGCGCGGGCGCGAAGCTCGACGAGGTGATCACCAACGCCTCTCAGAACCTCGACGTCGCACCCTCCGGGGTGATCCTCTCCGCGCTCGAGCAGAAGCTCGGCGCGGAAGGAGCGCGGGGGCGCACCGAGCGGCTGGCCGCGGCGATCGCAAAGCTCGAGAAGCGCTACGACTTCGTGCTGATCGACTGTCCGCCCAACGTCGGGATCCTGACCTTCAACGCGCTTCGCGCGGCACAGGAGGTGATCATCCCGCTCGAGACCAGCTACTACTCGATGCACGGCGTGGGCAAGCTGCTCGAGACGATCGGATTGCTCGAGGATCGGATCGGACACTCGCTCAAGATCCGCATCCTGCCGACGCTCTTCGACGGGCGAACGCGCTTCGCGAAGCGCGCGCTCGCCGAGATCCGCGAGACCTACAAGGATCTGGTCTTCGACACGGTGATCCGTTCCAACGTGCGGCTGCGCGAGGCGGCGCAGCGCGGCATTCCGATCGCGAAGCTCGACCGCCGCTCCTACGGATTCGTCGACTACATGTCGCTCGCGCTCGAGGTCCTCTACGACCGCGAAGAGGAGCAGCAGCCCGCGAAGCCCGCGGCCGCAAAGCCCGATCCGATCGAGCTGGCCTCCGCGGCGGCCAAGGGCGTGGTCTTCACGTTCAAGAACCCCAACGTGAACGAGGTCCAGCTCGCCGGCGACTTCAACAACTGGATTCCCGACCAGGGCGTCGAGACTCGGCTGGGTCCGAACGGCACCTGGGAGAAGGTCGTACGGCTGGGGCCGGGCGTGTACCAGTACCGCTACTTCGTCGACGGCGAGTGGCAGCCGGATCCGAGCAACCCGCGACGCGTCGAGGGTCCGGCTGGCGGTGTAAACTCGGTGCTCATCATCAGCTAGCACGAGAGCCGGCCTTGGCGCGCAGGAACCTCGGAGACGTTCTCCACTACTTCATCTCCGAGGAGGAGCAGCGGGAGGCCCGCGAGGCCGCGCGAGCGCGAGCGACGCCGCCGCTGGCGCAGCCCTCGCGCGCGCCCCGCTACTGCCTGCCGGCGGACCCGGAGCGGCCGCTCTCCTGCGCGCTCGCGCTCGAGCTCGCCGGTGGAATGGGCGCCGCGGGCCGGCCGGCTCGCGTGATCAGCTCGTTCCCTGCCTCGCCCCTGGTCCCCCGCGTTCGCTGCGCAAGCTGGGAGGTCTGCGCGGATCCGGCCGTGGCGCTGGCCGCGATTTCGGACGATGTGCCCGCGATCGCGGTCGAGCGCCCGGCGCGAATCGGCGCGATGCTCGGACGGATCGCCGCGGACGGAATCGACGGCGTGCTGCTCCCGGTCGAGCTCGCCGCCTGGGGCCTGGGCCGGGCGCTGGGCCTGCTTCGCGAGCTCGCGCCGGCGCTCGCCGGCCGCCGCGTGCTGGCGCTGGTGGTCGGATCCGACTCCCCGGTCGCGGCCGCCGACCTGATCGCGCGGCTCTCCTCGGCCGCACGGCGCCAGTACGGCGTCGGAATCGAGCTGCTCGGCGAGCTCGCGCGCGACGAGCAGAGCTATCGCTCCCTGCTGCGCGGCGAATCGCTGCACGCGCTCGAGGACGAGAGCGCGACGGGTCGGAGTCTTCGCGCGCTGTGCCAGCGACTCAGCCAGCGGCTCGCGGCCTGATGCGCCGCGTCGCTGCGCAGGATCCGAACGCGGGCGTCCCGGGGCTTGCGACGAGGCGCGAGGGCGCGAAGACCCATTGGAGTCTGCTCTCGCGTGGCGACCGCGTGCACGGCTACGTGATCCGACCCGCGCACCCCGGCCCGAACCCGGTGATCCGGCTGGCCGGACCCGATGGATGCGCGAGCTCCGCGCTCGCCGAGAGCGCGGCACTGGCGTGCAGCGCGACGGCGGCGCTGATCAGCTTCGACCTGCCGCTCTGCGGCGCGCGAAGGAGCGACAAGCTGAGCGCGCTCGCGCTGGACGCGCGTACCCCGCTCGCCGCGCGGCTCCGGCCGGAGCTCGAGCAACAGGTCGCCGCAGATCTCGCCGCGGTGCTCGCGCTCGTCGCGGCGGATCCGGAGCTCGACGCGTCGCGCGTGACGTTCGTCGGTGTCGGGCTGGGCGCAGAGCTCGCGCGCGGATTCCTCGCGGCGCCGAGCGGCATCGCGCACGTCGCGATCGCGAAGGACCCGACGCCGAGCCCGAGCTGGTTCCGAGAGGTCGCCGAGCGCGCTTCGCGCGCCTGAGCGGAGCCGCGCCGTACGTCGATTCACGGAGCCGGCGGCCGCTCTTCCGGCGGGCCGAGCTCGAGCGCGAGCAGCGTGCCGGAAGTCACCAGCCACGGCAGGCACAGGAACGAGAGACCGGGCACGAAGAAGAGCGCGAGCCCGAGGCCTCCGAAGCCGAGCATCTCGGCCGGGTGCCCGAAGATCCAGCGCCGGCGCAGCCGGAACGAGACTCGGCGCCGGTCGAGCGCGTGCGCGGTGTAGTCGAGCGGAAGGAACAGCGCCGTGAAGACGAGGCTCGCCGCGGCCGCGATCGGCTGCGCGCCCGGGATCAGGCCGAGCAGCAGCAGCCCGATCTGCACGGAGACGAAGAAGGCCGCGCGTTTGCCCTCCTCGACGATGCTTCGCACTGCGCCGCGGGCGAGCGCCGCGAGTCCCGAGTCCGACGGCGCGGACGCGCCCGTCGCGATCCGCTCGACTCGTTCGGAGAGCACCTCGAGGAACGGAGCCGCGATCACGCCGCCGAGTACCGTGAACAGGAAATAGATCGCGACGCCGAGCGCGGCGAGCAGGAGCCAGCGAACGAGCAGCGCGAGCACCAGCAGCGGCCCGGCCCAGGCCCAGCCCCACCAGGCCTCCGGCTCGCCGGGGTCGAGCGCGCGCTCGAGCGGTGCCGCGATCGCGTCGAGATTGGCGGTGAAGGCCCAGATCGCGAGCGCGAACGCCGCGAGGCTCGAGAGCAGCGGCAGGATCGCCCAGGGCCAGAGCGACCGCTCGCGGCAGAGCAGAGCGAAGCCGCGCCGCAGCACGTCGGGGCCCGCGAGGAATCCCGGGCGCGAGACGCTAGCCCTCGATCAGCGCGAGCAGCGCGTCGCGCCTCGCGGCGACCTCGGCGTCGCTCGGGGCCTCGAGGTTCAGGCGCAGAAGCGGCTCGGTGTTCGACGGCCGCAGGTTGAACCACCAGTCGGGATAGCTGACCGTGAGCCCGTCGAGCTCGTCCGCGTCGCCTGCCGCGTGCGCCGCGCGCACGCGCGCGAGCGTCGCCGGAACGTCGGCGACCCGTCGGTTGATCTCGCCGCTCTGGCGGTAGCGCCGGTACGGCCGCCAGAGCTTCGATAGCGGGAGCCCGCGCACGGCGATGGCCTCGAGAAGGAGCATCATCGCGGCCGCGCCGTCGTCGCCGATGTAGCCCGACGGGAAGTTGAAGTAGTAGTGACCCGAGAGCTCGCCGCCGAAGCACGCGCCGCGCTCGCGCATGACCGCTTTCATGAACGCGTGGCCGACGCGACTGCGGATCGCCACCGCGCCGCGCGCGCGCAGCGTCTCGGGCACGACGCGGCTGGAGCGCAGGTCGTAGAGCATCGCGGCGCGCGCTCCCGCGCCGAGCAGCTTGCGCTCGAGGATCACCTCGCAGAAGAGCGCGGTGAGAAGATCCGCCGGGATCACCTCGCCGGTCTCGTCCACGAAAACCGCGCGATCGCCGTCGCCGTCGAACGCGATGCCGAGGTCCGCGCGATCCTCGAGCACCGCCTTGCGCAGGTCCGCGAGGTTCTCGTGCTTGAGCGGGTCGGCCTCGTGATTGGGAAAGCGGCCGTCGGGCTCGAAGTACAGGCGCCGCGCTTCGAGCGGCAATCGGTCGATCAGGCCCGAGTACGCCTCGCCCGCGATGCCGTTGCCCGCGTCGATCACGGCCCGCAGGCGCGGCCGCGACGGGAACAGCTCGAGCAGCGTGTCGTAGTAGCGCGGCTTCGGGTCCTCGCTTCGCAGCGTTCCGCGCGGGGCGGGCGCCGGCTGGCCGTGCAGCCCGAGCGCGACGTCCCGGATCTCGCGCAGCCCCGACTCGATCCCGATCGGCGCGGCGTTCGGGCCGCACAGCTTGAAGCCGTTGTACGCGCCCGGATTGTGCGAGGCGGTGATCATCGCGCCGCCCACCGCGCGAAGCGTCGTCGTCGCGAAGTAGAGGATCGGCGTGGCGACGCGGCCGACGTCGATCACGTCGGAGCCCTCGCCGCGAAGCCCGGCGACGAGCGCCGTGTGCAGGTCGCGGGCGCTGGTGCGCATGTCGAAGCCGACCGCGACCGGACCCGGCCCGAGCTTGCGCGCGAGCGCCCGCCCGATCGCGAGCGCCGCGGCCGCGTCGAGCTCCTCGGGATAGAGACCTCGGATGTCGTAGGCCTTGAAGATGGCGGGCTTCATCGCGCGCAGTGTCTCGACTCGCTTGGTTGACTTCAACTCGGAGGTCGCCGAATCTCCCGTTCATGTTCGGCTTGGGCGCGACCGAGCTTCTGATCATCCTGGTGATCGTGATCGTGATCTTCGGGGCCACACGCTTGCCGCAGATCGGCCAGGGCCTCGGCGAGGGGATCAAGAACTTCCGCGGCGCGCTGAAGGAGCCGACCGCGATCGACGTCACGCCCAAGGAAGGCGACGAGAAGAAGGGCGAGTAGCCGCCAGGCTATTCCGGTGCAGGTGCGGCGGGAAGGACGTCGGCCGGCGCTTCGGCGCTCGGGAGCTCGACCGGGCCCGGAGCGGCCGTCTCGGTCGCGGGCTCCAGGGCGGGCGGCGCGGCCGGCGCAGGCGGCGCGTCGGCCGTGGCGGTTCCGGTGGGCGCTCGCTCTCGCGCGCTGAGCCTGACCTCGATCCGGCGCACCCCCGGGGGAGGATCCGCGATCACGGCGGTGAATCCGGTCACCAGCTCTCCCATTGCGCCGATCTCTCCGCCGCTTCCGGCCAGCCGGATCGCGAGCCGCTCCGGCGAGATCTCGGCGTCGTCGATCCGCTCCAGCCAGGTTCGCGGCGAGGCCACCAACGCCTCGCCGTCGCCCCCGATCAGCCGCACCTCGACGTCCGGAGGCGGGGCGGACCCTTCCGGAAACAGATTGCCGCGAACCACGACCACGCGTTCGCCGTCGCCGCTTCGCGCGAGGAAGGTCTCGAGATCGGCCGCGATCCAGCCGGCGGCCTGAACGACCTCCGGGGCGAAGTCGGCGACGTCGCGCTGCAGCCAGAGGAGCCGCCCGGCTCCGGCGAGCAGCGCCAGGCCGACGATCGCAGCGGCGACCCGCAGTACCAGCCCGATCGGGCCGGCGGCCTCGGGATCGAACGCCGGCGTCTCGGCAAGGGCGCGGCGCTTCGGACGCGGCGCCGGGCTCGAGGTTGCGGGCTTGGGACTCGGGGCGACCGGCGCGAGCGGCTCGTCGGCCGGAATCGCGGTCGACGCGGACGCGGGTGTGGCGAGGGGATCCCAGTCGGAGAGAGAGGTGTCCTCGTCCTCGCCGAGCTCCGCCGCGAGCGCCGCGATGTCCGCCGATCCGGGACGGGGCGGCGCGAGTCTCTCGACCGGCGCGTCGAAATCGATCAGGTCGTCGGCCGGCGCGGGCCGAGCGGAAGAGGCCGCACCGTCGTCGGGGCTGCCGATCATGCTGTCGGTCTCGCCGAGCGCGCCCGCGATCTCGAGGCGACCGGTCGGCAGGTCTGGAGCGCCGTCGTCGAGAAGCTGCTGGGCGGTCACTCCGCCGCTCGAGACGATGTGCTCTTCCCGCGGGGGCGCGGGCGTCGCCGGCTCGGGAGGCTCGGCGAGGTGAGGCTGCACGGGCCGCGTCTGCGCGAACTCCGACTCGAGCGCCGCGGCTCGCCCCGGTCGGGTCCGTCCGGTGTCGGGACGGTCGAAGATGAACTCGGGATGGTCGAGCTGATCCTCCTCGCGCGAGGCCTCGCCCCCGAGAACCGGCTCCTCCGCGCTACCCTGTGCCCCGGCGCTCGGCTGCTTGGGTGGAGCGGACGACGGTGTGATGTGGAATCGGTGGTGGCAGCGCGAGCAGCGAACCCGCGCACCCTTGGCCGGAATGCGCGCGTCGGCGACGTGGAAACGCGTGTTGCAGTTCTCGCACTCTACGGTCATTCGGGGGCCCCACTTCCGGGTCGGCGGGCGCGGCGCGCCGCTTGAGGAGCGACGATGACGGACCTGATCGCGCAGCTTCTCGCGCGTCGTCTCCTGCTCGTCACGGGCAAGGGAGGCACCGGCAAGACCAGCGTCGCGGCCGCGCTCGGCCGGCTGGCGGCAGACACCGGCGTAAAGACGCTGGTCGTCGAGCTCGGACACGCGTCGGTTCTGCCGGACCTGCTCTGCGAGGGCCCCCCACGCGCGACGGGCGAGCCCCGCCGCGATCCGCTCCGCGCCGCGCCAAACCTGTTCACGCTCAGGCTGATCCCCGAAGACGCCCTGCTCGAGTACCTCGAGCTGCAGATCCGCGTGCGCGCGCTGGCGCGCGGGATCGTCGGCAACGCGGGCTTCAAGCGCTTCCTGGAGGCAGCGCCCGGCTGGCGCGAGCTGATCACGCTCGGGAAGCTCTGGCACCTGGTCACGCGGGAGGACTCGCGCGGAGCCCCAGTCTGGCCGCTGATCGTGATCGACGCGCCCGCGACCGGTCACGGGCTCTCGCTGCTCTCGGCCCCGAAGGTGATCCTCGACACCGTGAGGCTCGGTCCACTGCGCCGCAACACCGATCTGGTTCAGGCGTTGCTCACCGACGCCGCGCGGACGGCCGTGCTGATCGTGAGCCTGCTCGAGGAGCTGCCGGTGAACGAGACGCTCGAGCTCAGCGCGCGGATCCGCGAGCTCGGACTCGCGCTCGGCCCGGTGATCGCCAATGGCGTCGAGCCGCCGCTCGACCTGCGCGACGCCGAACGCGTGCTCGGCATGGTCGCGAAGCTCGACGCCGCGGGCGCGCCGTCCCCGCTCGTCGACCCGGTCACGCTCTGTGCTTCCGCGCGCTACCGGTTGGCGCGCGCACGGATGCAGGCGGGCCATCTCGTGCGACTCGAGCGCGAGTTCGGCGTCGCGCCGATCGCCCTGCCCTGGCTCGCGCGGGGCGTCGACGACCCCACCGGCGTGGCGGCGCTCGCGCGCAGCCTCGAGGCCGAGCTCGCGCGATCGCGAGCCGAGGTCGGGGCGTGAAGCCTGCCGGCTGGCTCGACCGCCGGATCCTCGTCACCGTCGGCACCGGCGGGGTCGGCAAGACCACCGTCGCGGCGGCGCTCGGGCTGGCCGGCGCGCGCGCAGGGAAGTCCGTGCTCGTGATGACGATCGATCCCGCTCGCCGCCTGGCCGACGCGCTCGGCACCGGAGCGCTCGACCACGTTCCGCGCGAGGTGCCGCGCGAGCGTCTGCGCGAGGCCGGCGTCGCCGGAGAGGGAACGCTCGCCGCGATGATGCTCGACACCAAGCGCACCTTCGACGAGCTGGTCGAGCGCTTCGCCGCCGATCCGGCGTCGCGCGAGCGGATCTTCGCGAATCCCATTTACCGCAACCTGACCGACGCGCTCGGAGGCAGCCGCGAGTATTCCGCGATGGAAAAGCTGCGCCAGGTTCACGTCGAGGGGGGGTACGATCTGATCGTGCTCGACACGCCCCCCGCATCGCACGCGCTCGACTTCCTCGACGCGCCGCGAAGACTCGCTGGCTTTCTCGAGAGCCAGTTCCTGACCACGCTCCTGCATCCGGCCGCGGTCGTCGGACGGGCCAGCCTGCGCCTGTTCCGCTCCGGCTCGGAGCTGGTCCTGAAGGGCCTGGAGCGGATCACGGGCCTCGAGTTCCTGACCGCGATCTCGGAGTTCCTGCTCGCGATGGAGGAGATGCTCGGCGGCTTCTCCGAACGGGCGCACGAGGTCGCGCGTCTGCTTCGCGATCCCAGCTGCGGCTTCGTGCTGGTCTCGGGGCCCGATCTGCAGCAGGCGAAGAGCGCGGAGACGTTCTGGCTGCGCCTTCAGGCGGAGGGAATCGCGCTGGTCGGGCTGGTGCTGAATCGGGTGCACGTCTGGCCGGGCGCAGGCGAGCCGCCGGCCGACGACGACGGCGAAGTGGAGCGCGCGATCGCCTGGCTCACGCGCGCGCTCGGCGAGGCCGCGCCCGACCTGGACGCGCCGGCGAGCGCGAGCGCACTGGTCGCGGCGACGCGCGCGCAGGCGGCGCTTGCGCTCCGCGACGCTTCGGTGCGCGAGCGCCTCGAGAAGGCGCTTCCGCTCCCGGCCGAGGCGGTGCGCGCGGTGCCGCTCTTCGGCGAGGACGTGCACGAGCTCGCGGCGCTCGGGCGAATGGTCGGGATGATCTTTGCGGAGCGCGGCGATGCCTGACTCGGGCAGGCGCGCGCTCGAGCATCTGGTGCGCTCCGCGCAGGAGCTCGCCCTCGCGCTCGCGTCCGGAGCCAGCCTGCTCGGCGGCGCCGCCCCCTCGCTCGAGCGCCTGCGCGAGGCGCTGCGCGCAGAGGAGAAGCGCTGGGCAGAACGCGCCGGCCGCGATCCGGCGGCCGAGCGCGTGCGCGAGGTCTTCGCGGCGCTCTCCGATGCCATCGCACCGGACGTCCACGCGAGACGAGAACGAGATGGGGGCGGGTTTGACCGACCCAGGGGCCGGTGGGATACTCGAAAATCATGGCGATCCTGATCAAGCGCTACGCGAACCGGAAGCTCTACAACACGGAGTCGAGCCGGTACATCACGCTGAAAGGGATCTCCGAGCTCGTGCGCGAGGGTCACGACATCTGCGTGATCGACAACGAGACGGGCGAAGAGATCACGCCGATCGTCCTGTCGCAGATCCTGGTGGACGACCAGCGCGAGAATCGCGGCGATCGCGATCCCGCCGTCTCCGGAACGCTGCTCACCGAGCTGATCCAGCGCGGCGGCGACGCGCTCTACAGCCTGGTGCGCCGGGGAGTCGGAGACGTCGAGACCAACCTGAACGAGATGCGCGACAACGTGAGGCGCTGGATCCGCACTCCCGGCGACGGCCCGCGCTTCGACTCCTCGGAGATCACGCAGACCGTTCACGCCGCGGTCGAGCGCGTGCTGCACGTCGCCGATCTGCCCACGCGCGGCGACCTCGAGGCGCTGAACAAGAACCTCGAGCGACTCGCAACGGCGCTCGAGGGCTTCGAGGCCCGCCTGGCGGACGCCGACCGACCGCGAGACCGCGCGCTCTAGCCGCCGGCAGCGCAGCGCGCGCTGGCGCGCGTCGCGACCGCGACCCACAGCAGCGCGCAGAGCGCGAGCGTCCAGCTCGCCGAGAGCGCCGTGATCCGCGGCGCCGGCACGCCGACCGCCGATGCCGCGGCCAGGTCGGGAAGCGGCCCGATCAGACGTGGATCGGGAGCCTGCGGCGTGCCCGTCTCGACCAGCAGATCGCGCAGCTCCAGCGGCTCGAGCGGCGCATGACCTCCCACGCGCCTCTGGCCTTGGACGGCGAGCGCCACGCCGGCAACCATCGCCGAAGCGGCAGACGAGCCGCCGAAGCTCGACTGATAGCGCTGCAACGGGTCGCTCCCGCCGAACAGACCTCCACCGCCGAGCGTCACGACGCCCTCGGCGATTCCCTGGAGATCGACGCGTCCGCCGTGGGTCGAGTAAGAGAGGGGCGCGTGCGAGGCGGCCGATCCCGCAGCCACCAGAATCGCGCCGCTGTCTCCGACCGCCCGGTCGAACACGCCGCCGCAAGCCGGAGCGTCGAGATCGACGCTCCCATTGCCGGCGGCTTCGACGACGGTGATTCCTAGCCTGGATTTCTCACCACTCAAACGAGCACAGGCCGGCTGACTTCTGTTAACCGTTGAGTTGCAAGACAAAACGGGCCAACAGAAAGGGCCGACCTGTGCAGACAGAGTGTAGCGCGACGCAGCTTGAGTTTTCGCCGCTGGGACGACGGCCCGTGGTGGGCCGGTTCGACGCGGAGCACGCGAGCAGCGACGGCGGGGTGCTGCTGCTGCGCGAGC